>JBBSSY010000001.1:0-29859 GCA_038241595.1 Chitinophagales bacterium
AAGGACTGCACAACGAGGATGAATTACAGGGTTATTTTATAAAACGCGTCGAGAAATACCTGCTCGCCCACAACAAAAAATTATTGGGTTGGGATGACATAATGGACGGTGGCGTGGCACCTACGGCGACCGTGATGAGCTGGCGCGGCGAGAAAGGAGGCATAGCAGCCGCTAAACAGGGCCATCAGGTAATTATGTCGCCAAGCAATCCGCTGTACTTTAACAGGTACCAGGCCGATCCTGAGCATGAACCGCTGGCGGCCAGCTTTTCGATTAATACGCTGGAGCGGGTGTACCAATACGATCCTCAGCCAAACGCACTTACCGACCGGCAAAAGCAATTTATTATTGGCGGGCAGGCTGCCATCTGGACCGAATTCGTTTCATCGGTGGAGCACCTGGAATACATGCTCCTGCCACGGTTGCCGGCCATAGCCGAAGCGTTATGGACACCATTGGAAAAGAAATTATTTACCGGCTTCGTTGATCGCCTTAATCGATGGCATTTTGACGCATGGCAGCAAAAAGGCATCCGTTTTCATCCGGGCTATTTTACCAGCCGAACCCATGAGGGAAACAGGAAATAAGGGAAGGGAGCATTGCAAAATATAAAACGGTATTCTATGCAAGTAAAAAAGACATGGTCATCAGTGGTAACCATCTGTATGATGTGGGCGATTTGCTCAAATGCAACTGCCCAACAGGAGCGGCCAAATATTATTTTGTTTTTGGTTGATGATATGGGGTGGATGGATACCTCTGTTCCGTTTGGCGATAGTATGATGCCCTTGAACAAACGCTACCATACGCCCAATATGCAACGCCTGGCAAACGAAGGCATGAAGTTTACCAGTGCCTACGCCGCGCCGGTTTGCACACCCACAAGGGTAAGTTTGCTTACTGGATTAAACGCAGCCCATCATGGCGTAACCAATTGGACAAGCCCGCAAAAAAATAATTCTACCGACCACCCCGACGACCAGTTTATTGCCGCCAACTGGAATATAAATGGTTTGTCCAATTCAACCAAAACGCCCCGCACCGTTTATGCTACTACTTACCCGCAACTATTAACGCAGGCGGATTACTACACCATCCATGTAGGCAAAGCGCATTGGGGCTCCGCCGGTACACCAGGCGCCAATCCCCATAACCTGGGCTTTATGGTAAATATTTCTGGCCATGCCGCCGGTCACCCGCAAAGCTACCTGGCTACGGACAACTATGGCAACAAGCCTGGTAAGGCCACTGCCCAGGCTGTTCCCGATCTTGAAGAATATTACGGCACCGATACCTTTTTAACCGAAGCGCTTACCCTGGAGGCCATCAAAGCGCTTGAAACGCCCATCAAACATAAACAGCCATTCTACTTGAACATGTCGCATTATGCGGTGCACATTCCTATAATGGCCGATAAACGATTTGTTCAAAAGTACTATGATGCGGGACTCGATTCAACCGAAGCGGGCTACGCCAGTCTGTTAGAGGGAATGGATAAAAGCCTGGGCGACATTATGGACTTCCTGCAAGCCAAAGGCATAGAAAAGAATACCATCATTATTTTTATGAGCGATAATGGTGGACTGAGTTACGCGCCTCCGCGCGGCGGTAAACCGCATACACAAAACCTGCCGCTGAAGGCTGGTAAAGGATCGGTTTACGAGGGTGGCATCCGTGAGCCAATGATTGTGAAATGGCCGGGCGTTGTGAAGCCTGCTTCCATATCGCTACAGCCGGTGATTGTGGAAGATTTCTTTCCGACAATATTACAGATGGCTGGTATCAGCAACTATAAATCGATACAAAAAATAGATGGCGAAAGCTTTGTGGCTATCTTGAAAAACAACCGCTATCTGGATTCGATGCGAACCTTTACGTGGCATTTTCCCAACAAATGGCAGCCGCAGGATGGTCCGGGCATTAACTACAAATCTGCCATCAGGCAGGGCAACTGGAAGCTTATTTACAACATGCGAGACGGCAGCAAAGAGCTGTACAACCTTGCCGCCGACCTGGGCGAAAGCAACGAGTTGTCTAAGCAGTATCCGCAAAAAGTGGCTACTCTTGGTAAGCTGCTTGCTGATAAATTAAGAAAATGGCAGGCACCAATGCCGCTGTTTAAAATCAATGGCAAACCGGTGCCCTTTGCAGATGAAGTACACTAAAGCTTGAATGTCAATGTTAAGAAAGCACACCATAACCCGTTAAAACAATAGTCAATTATGAAAGCAATAATGGTCGTATCGATGATTTTGGCATCGTACATCGCAGCAGCCCAGCAACGGCCCAACATCGTCATCATCGTTTCCGACGATCATGCCTATCAGGCCATCAGCGCCTATGGCAGCAAGCTGATGCAAACACCGGCCATTGATCGCATTGCCAAAGAAGGCGTCATTTTAAAAAAGGCTTATGTTACCAATTCGATCTGCGGTCCCAGCCGGGCAGTCTTATTAACAGGTAAGTACAGCAATAAAAACGGGTTTAAAGACAATGAGCATTCCCGCTTTGATGGCAACCAGGATTCGTTTATCAAGCAACTGCGGAGCAGCGGCTACACCACCGCGTGGATAGGCAAGTGGCACCTGGAAACCAAACCGCAGGGCTTTGACTTTTGGCAGATATTGCCCGGCCAGGGACAGTATTACAATCCCGATTTTATCATGATGGACAGCAGCATCAAGCGTATCGACGGCTATGCCTCCAACGTTATAGAAGACGTCGCAGAAAACTGGCTGGACAAGCGCGAGGAAAGCAAACCATTTTGCCTGGTAATCGGGCACAAAGCCACGCACCGTACCTGGATACCCGACACCGAAGACATGGGCCTGTTCGATAAGGTTACTTTTCCATTGCCGCCAAATTTTTATGATAATTACGCCGGTAGAGAAGCGGCAAAAGTGCAGGACATGACCATCGCCAAAACCTTAATTATGGGTTACGACCTAAAAATGTTCGACAGCGACGCGGCGGCGGATAAAGAAGGAGGTGTCAAGAGAATGAACCCTGCGCAACGGGCAAAGTTCGATGCGTACTACAAGCCAATATATGCGGATCTGAAAGCCCGCAACTTAACCGGCAACGCCCTTACGGAATGGAAGTTTCAACGCTACATGCGGGATTACCTGAGTACCGCCGCCTCGCTCGACCGCAACATTGGCCGCACCCTTGAATATCTAGACAAACACCAGCTTGCAAAAAACACCATCGTCATTTACCTGTCCGACCAGGGATTTTTTATGGGTGAACATGGCTGGTTCGATAAGCGTTGGATGTATGAAGAATCGTTCCGTACGCCCATGGTAATGCGGTACCCCGGCGTAATCAAACCCGGTACGGTCAGCAACGATTTTGTGATGAATCTTGACATCGCGCCAACCGTGCTGGATGCGGCCGGTGTTGCTATTCCACAAGACATGCAAGGCCAGTCGATGCTGCCTGTTCTCAACAAAACCGCGAAGGGCCGCGACGTGATGTATTATCATTATTACGAGAATGGCGAGCATGCGGTGTCGCCGCAATTTGGCATTAAAACGAAGCGCTACAAACTCATTCGTTTTTACAAAAGGGTCAACAGTTGGGAGATGTACGACTTGCAAAAGGATCCGCATGAAATGCACAACCTGTACGGCAAAAAAGGGTATGAACAGGTTACAGGCGATCTGCACAAACAGTTATTGCAGACTATTGATAAGTACGAAGACGACGATGCCAGGCAGGTATTAAACAGTAAGTAAACCGGATGCACACGTATAGACTGCGTGTCTTTTTTAATCACAAAATATAAAACTAAACAGCAATGAGAAAGATAATTACAAGACTTATGCTTTGCATGTTGCTAAGTATATGCATGGCGGTGGCTATGGCCCAGCAAAAAAAGATTACAGGAACCGTCAAAGACGATAACGGCAATCCTTTAATCGGCGCAACTTACCATGTAAAGGGTACAAACATCAATGGCGCCACCGATAGTAACGGAAATTTTTCGATAACGGTAAATGGGGCAAATGCAGTACTGGAATTCACGACGGTAAACTTTGTCGCTAAAGAAGTACAAGTTGGTAACAGCAACATTTTACATGTGGTTTTATCAGCCAGCAACAACAAACTGGACGAGGTAGTGGTTACGGCTTTTGGGGTGGGCAAGCAAAACAAAAAGCTTGGCTATGCCGTCACCACCATAAAGGGAGAAGATATTACCCGAACAAATACTGTTAACCCAATTACTGCCTTACAAGGCAAGGTGGCTGGTGTGAATGTAAATGTTATGTCGGCAAGTGGTGTTCAAACATCTCCATTTATTCAAATCAGGGGTTCTAAAGTTTTAGGAAAACCCGGCCAAAACTCCAACCAGCCAATTTTTGTGATTGATGGAAACGTATTGGAGAACAACACTTTTGATGCGGATAACGCTGATGGCGGTTCGCAATTAAAAAATCTTAATCCGGATGATTATGAAGCCATCACGGTTTTAAAAGGCGCCGCGGCAACATCGGTTTATGGTTCGCGTGGCATCAATGGCGCGATAGTAATTACCACAAAAAAGGGGAAAGCGGGCCAGGGTTTGGGCGTTGAATTTAACAGCACTTATTCAAACCAGCATATATACAAAGCTCCGATGGCTTACCAAAATACCTACGGCCAGGGCAGCTGGTCTGCCGCCGAAGGTAACTTCAGGCCCGACGGTACCGTGATTCAGACTATGGGAAGTTGGGGTACGAAAATGGACGGTAGTTTGCACCCGGCTGTGTCTAATTTCGACAAAAAGGTTCCGTATTCACCACAACCCGATAACTGGAAAGTGTTTTATCAGGATGGAGCCTATATAAATAACAACCTGGCGTTGACAGGTGGTACGGAAAAATTTGGCTTTCGCATGTCGTATTCCAACAACCAGGCAACCGGTACCCTGCCCAATAACGCTATGACAAGAAATGCTGTTGATTTAAAGATGAATGGCCAGTTAAATAAAGTGTTTTCAACCGAGTTGGGTGTTTCTTATGCAAACACGGTGGCGCGTAACTTTTATTCACAAGGCCGTTACTATTTCGGCGGTGGCCAAAATCTCGGTTTCAATACGTATTATCTGCCGCGTAATATAGATACCAAAGACTGGTATGCTACGTACAGGGCTGCAGATAATACTCCGGACTTGATCCATGCTTATGGGAACCTGTCAGCAGTGGTGAACGCATTTTCAAGATTTGATAAAAATAATTATTACCGTTACGAAAATTCTGTATTGGCCTACACCCAATTAAAAGCGCAGGTAGCTCCCTGGTTGGATTTTTCGGCAAGAGCCAACGTCAACTATTACAAAATATTTACAGAAGAAAAAAACCTGGGCAATGAGAAAGCTAACCGCGGCGGATATTACAGCGTAGGGGGCAACTATTCAAACGATTACACTTTATTGTTCATGGGTCATGCCACCAAAGCGTTCAATGACGATTTTTCTGCTGATTTCAGGGTTATAAATGAAGTATATGGAAACAGGCAGGGGGAATCGTACAGTGCCAGTTCCAATGGTGGGTTAAGTGTTCCCAACCAGTTTTTTCTTGGCAATTCAGTTAACAACATACAAAACAACATCAAGTACGGCTACACAAAACCCTCCCGGCTAACCGTTGGTTTAGCAGGTATTTTAAACCTGAACTATAAACGATATCTAAATCTTGAAATCACAGGACGTAACGATTGGTTAAGTACCCTTACGTATCCCTACGCGGTCATTGGCGGGAATAACAATTATACGGTGTTTTACCCTTCGGTAAATGCTTCCTATTCTTTCGTCGACCATTTTGCTGACGATATGCCAACCTGGTTGTCCTCCGGCAGGCTAAGGGCATCTCTTGCCTATGTAGGTAACTCCGGCATTGCCGGCGCTTATGCCACCGGTAGCGGTTATGTACCTGCCACTACTTACAATCAAAACGGACAATCGGTTGGATTGGCCACTCAATACAGAGCCAACATCAAACCCAATCTTAATCTGAAACCACAGGTGCAGCGTTCTATAGAGCTTGGTACCAACTTCGGTTTGTTTAAGGAAAAGGTAAATGTGGATTTTGCATGGTACAAAACCAATACTTTCGACCAGTTGCTCGAATTGGGTGGTGTACCCGAAACCGGTTACAATACCATGTTTGTAAACGCAGGTAACATTCAAAACAAGGGCTGGGAATTGTTGGTAAATTATTCGCCCATACGCCAAAAGGATTTTGGTCTTGACCTGTCGGTGAACATGGCAAGCAATAAAAGTAAAATCATTGAATTTGGTAATGGCATTAAGCAATGGGAGCTGAGCGGCGGTTATGATGGCGCCAATGTATACGCCTATGAGGGCGGTGCCTTCGGAATTCTTACTTCAGAATCATCGGCTTCTGTTAAACACGATTCTAAAACGGGTTTCCCTTTGGTAACAGTTGGTGGCCGCAATGTAAACACCAATGCGTTGGATAAAAGAGATTTTCAATTATACGAATACGTTTCCAATACAGATGCTGACGGCGCTGCACAAATCGGAAAAATTGAACCAAGCCTGACGGGTGGTGTAAGTGCTACGCTACGCTATAAAAACTTCTCCTTGTTTACACAGGTTGATGGCAGGTTTGGCGGCTGGGTATATTCCGAAGCATTGAACTATGCCATGGCACAGGGAACGCCTGAAGCATCATTGCAATGGCGCGACCAGGAGCATGGTGGCGTTCAACGAATAGACTCATACAACGGTGCAAAAAGATATGACGGCGCCCTGCCAAACGTTGTATTTGCCGAGGGTCAGGTGAGCAAGATACGGCCAGGTGTCAGTGTTGCGGGAATGACTTTTAAAGAAGCATACGACCAGGGATTGGTGGAACCCTGGAAAGCGTCAGCCTATTATGTTTATTCATTTGGTTTTGGTACCAACATCAATAGCGTAAACAACATAAGCACCGCCAAAAATTCGTGGGTGATGATGCGTGAGGTGACCTTGGGATACAAACTGCCTGTTGGGGTACTCGGTAAAACATTTTTAAGAGGTGCGCGGTTTAGCTTATCAGCCCGCAACATTGGTTACTTGTACAAAACATTGCCAGGCGGTCAAAACCCCGAGGCACTGCAAAGTAACGACCCTTTCCGCCCCTACATCACCGGTGGTGTACCCTTTACGCGTAATTACGCCGCAACCATTAACATATCACTCTAATTATTTTCAATTTAAGACAATGAAGAATATATATAAATACATCATTGCTTTGCTGGCGGTAGCCTGTTTGTCTCAATCGTGTAAAAAACAAATGATTGAACTCAATACAAATCCCAATCTGCTAAACGATGCCGCGCCTGAATATCTTTTTACCGGCGCTACTGCCGACATGGGAGTAACTTCAAGAGATAGAACTTCAAAGAAGTATGCTACTACGATGACCTGGATGCAGTACGTGGTACCCGAAGGCACCAGTACAGACGCATTGGTAAAATTTTACTGGAAACCTGGATCGGGACCAACACAGGGCCCAATTCCCGGTTTTACTTACTACACCGACTATTTCTCTGCTGCGGGCAGGGATATGAACCGGATTATAAATAAGATTGACAATATGAACGACGCCGACAAGGAAAAATACAAGGGGTTACGTGCCATTTGTCAAACAGTCGACGTTTTCCAGGCCTGGCGGGTAGCCGATATTTACGGCGCCTTACCGTACAAGGAAGCTTTTTTGCCCGATGAATATTCAATGCCACAGTACGATTATAACTGGGATCTCTACAAAGTTTTTGAAACAAAGCTGAAGGCAGCAGCCACTGTGTTGTCAGCTTCCGGTTCCGCACAACTTGCTTTAGGTAACCAGGATATGTTTTTTGGTGGTGATTACACTAAATGGCTGGGATTTGCGAATAGCCTGCGCATAAAAATTGCACAACGCTTCGAAAAGCGCGATGCCGCACAGCTGACTGCTGTGTTAACTGACATCGCCGGCAATTTTGCCGGTAAAATTATGTCGGCTAATGATGGATCCTTTGCAATAAACAATACCCGCGACTGGAACAACAATGTGGATGATATCAACACAATTCTGTTTAGCTACAATGCGGCGTTTCCCTTTGTGCAGCAGCTAAAAGCTACAAACGACCCGCGTATCAGTTTTATGGTGCGTCAAAACGACTTTGGCACCAATTCAAAACAGTACAGGAGAGTGCAGGATCTGGGTACACCTGCTTCTAAAGCGGCCTTGTTACTTCCCGAAAACCAGGAGCGTTATGCAGGCAAGCATGCTACGCCTGCTTCGGCCGGCAATACAGACTATGGCACTGCTGGTGGCAACAGGTACAAAACATTTGCCCTTACCGGTTCTAACGGCAACCAAACGCTGAGCTATCAGTCTGCTATCCAGTCAAGGTTGTTTATAAAGAATGGTGGTTTTGGTGGATTTAATGCACTGTCATCCCGCGATTTGATGTACGATGATGAAAGCTTTGTGGATGGTTCTACGATTAAGATGAAAACCTATTATATCTCGTATCCTGACGTATGTTTCATGATGGCCGAAATTGCTGCCAAAGGTGGCAACGGTTTGGGTAAAACCGCGGAAGCGTGGTACAGGGCCGGGGTCACCGCATCGTTCGACTTGTACAAGCAAATGGCTGTTGCTACAAATGTACCCGGAGCAACTTCCGTTACAGCGGGCTCATTTGCCACTACCATTCCGTATACCGGTTTGCCTGGTATATATACACAACAATGGGTAAATAACCTGCTTACCCCCGATGAGGCATGGGCCACCTGGAAACGTACTGGCTATCCTCAATTCACTGATGTTCGTTCAACAAGCAATGGACTGATCGGCACAAGCAGCATTGCTTACCTGGAAAATCTTTGGGATGGTGGTGAGAATATGCTAATTACACGCAGAGATGCATTGCAAATGACTTCAACGATAAATCAGCCAAATTTTGTTTCAGCGGTTGAAGCGCAAAAAAACAAGGATGCATCCTACGGAGCTTCTTCTACAGATACTAAAGGACGCATTTGGTGGGATAAACAATAGTCGTATCACAGGCCTGTATCCATCAATAGTAGGAAGATGACGATTAATAAAAGCTTTTAACGACTAACAAACCAGGCAACAGCAGGATTCTTTGATAAAATTTAAGAACTGAAAAGATGATGAGAATAACATTATTTGGGATTTGCCTGCTGTCGGTACTCCAGGTTGCCGCGCAAAAATTGTCCTACAAAAATTTCGCAATCATTCAGGAGGGAGACACGCAACAGGACATTATTCGCAAGGCGGCCAATGTGGTGCCATCACCACGCCAATTGCGCTGGCAGCAACTGCAACTCACCGTATTTTTTCATTATGGGATCAACACCTTTACCGGCAGGGAATGGGGCGATGGAAAAGAAGACCCGACCCTTTTCAATCCTACGCTACTGGATGCACGGCAATGGGTGCGCACCGCCAAAGAAGCAGGATTTAAACAGGTTATCCTCACCGCCAAACACCACGACGGCTTCTGTTTGTGGCCAACCGCCACAACCAGTCATTCGGTAAAAAGCAGCCCGTGGCAAAATGGCACCGGCGATTTGGTGAAAGACGTTCGAAATGCCTGTGACGAATATAAAATCGGATTCGGCATTTACCTTTCGCCCTGGGATCGTAATGCGGCCGTGTATGGTACCGATGCTTACAACGACTTTTTTATGAAGCAGCTTACGGAGCTCCTGACCAACTATGGCCGTATAGATGAGGTGTGGTTTGACGGAGCAAACGGTGAAGGCCCCAATGGCAAAAAACAAGTGTATGACTTTGACCGTTGGTACGCTCATATTCGCAAACTGCAGCCATCGGCTACCATTGCTATCATGGGACCTGACGTGCGGTGGGTAGGTACTGAAACAGGTTATGGCCGCGACACCGAATGGAGCGTGGTGCCAGCCGATAATCTCGACCAGTCTGTCGTGGCGGGAAGCTCGCAGCAAGGCATTGCCTTTAAACCGAAGGGCGACATGCGCGGCAGCGATCTTGGCAGCCGCGATAAAATTGCCAGTGCCAAAGCGTTGGTGTGGTATCCTGCAGAAACCGACGTGTCCATCCGGCCGGGTTGGTTTTATCACAAGGAGGAAGATGACAAGGTGAAATCGCCTGAAAAGCTGCTCGACATCTATTACAGTTCCGTAGGTAAAAACAGCGTATTGCTGTTAAATATTCCGCCAGATAAAAGTGGCCTTGTAAATGAAAGTGATGTTCGCAGTCTGCAGCAATGGACCCGGTTGCGGGATGCGACCTTTTCCAAAAACCTGGCAAAAGGGGCAGCCATAAAATCACCCAACGGTAAAAACAACAAGGCGCTGACAGATAATAAATACCAAACCTATTGGACCACCACGCAAAACGATACTACCGCTATTTTGAACTTTTCTTTCAACAGGCCAGTCAATTTCGATGTGCTGGAATTGCAGGAAAACATTGCCATTGGACAACGAATTGAACATTTTATCCTGGAGTACAAACACAACAATGAATGGAAACCGTTGGCTGAAGGCACCACTGTGGGTTATAAAAGATTGTTACGCTTTGATCCGGTAACAGCAGATACAGTGAGGCTGCGCATCTTATCGTCAAGATTAAATCCAACGTTGAGCGAATTTGGATTGTACAAACAGCCATAAGGCAGAGGTTTCTTCTTGCAGTTTACACAGTTTAGTAAGTGATCAAAGAAATGAAATGGACTTCGGAGGCCGATGACAACGCGAAAGACTTGATGGATAAAAAAGCCAGTTCAGAGGCATTAAGTTCAAATGACAATTAACGCGAACACACATCAGATTGGTATGAATCAAAATGACTACCTGATCCTTTTTCTTTTGTCTCTGATATGCTGTAAAAGGATTTCGGCACAAACGACTACCAATCAGATCGATTCTCTGCCTTTCAAGTGAATATAGCCAACGATTTATAATTGATTGGTATCATCGGCTTAAAAAATGATAAAGCAATCAACATACGGTAAATAATATATTACCGGCAAAAGCTTTTTATCAATGAAAAAATTCATTTTTATCGTTCTGTTTTTTGTTGCGCTTTGTACACATGCCGCTGATACGCTGCACGTGGTCACCCATAAAAAGGAAACCATTGTTACCGATCCGGTGCATGGTTTTAATGAATATAAAAGATGGGGCGTGTTTCCGTCACGTGCAACGCCGGTACGAAAAATTATGCTGAAGGTGCAATTTGCCTGTCCTGAAAACATGCGCTGTGCCGATTGGGATTACAATGACCATATCACCATCAGAAGGAGAGGCGGCTTGCATGGCGCATCCCAGGATTATGAGATTGGCCGCATGCTTACGCCCTATGGTGGAGCGTTTGCGAAAGACTGGACGTTTAACTGGGAAGTAGATGTGACCGACTTCAGTATGCTGCTGCGCGATAGCATCGAAATTGGCTATAATCATACCGGTTATGAACCCAACAACGATCGTGGATGGGCCGTAACCCTCGATTTTGAAATCATCCAGGGAACACCCGCATGGGAGCCCATCAGCATACAAAAAATTTATGAAAACAGTTATCGCTATGGCGACAGCAGCAAGCCGATTGAAGATGAATTGACGCCTGTAACCTTTACAGCGGCACAGGGCGCAGACTTTGCCCGGTTGCGAATTTTGCAAACAGGCCATGGCATGGACCGCCCCGATGGATGCGGCGAATTTTGCAATAAGTACCGGCAGGTAATTTATGATGGAAAGCTGATCGATACCCGGTCGATTTGGAAAGTGTGCGGCGATAACCCGTTGTATCCGCAGGCCGGCACCTGGATATATGACCGCGCCAACTGGTGCCCCGGCAATTTAATGCAGCCCGATATTTTCAACCTGCCGGTTGCCAGGGGTGGCGAACATACGATCGATGTAAACATGCAACCCTACGTGTCGATAAAGCCATCGGCGGATGAAGTAATAGCTGCCTATTTAATTCAGTACAAAAAAGCGGCAGAAAAAAATGATGTGGCGCTGCTGGATATAATTAGCCCAACCATAAAAGATGCCTTCCGCAGGTACAATCCATCGGTTAAACAGCCGACCATTATCGTGAAAAATGTTGGTGCTGCCAATATAAAAAGCATGCACGTTAATTACGGATTAGCGGGATCAAACAAAAAAAATTACCAGTGGACGGGCAACCTGGCGCCATTTGCCTCGGACACTGTTATACTTCCGGGCACTATCGAAACCAGGAAACGTCGTGACCAGTTTGAAGTGGCGTTGTTGAAGCCGAATGGAAAAAAAGACGGCTATGATGCCGACAACAAAATGACAAGCTGGTTCGACGCCGTGTCCCGGCAAGACTCTACACTCATTGTGTACCTGAAAACAAACAACCAGCCTTCGCAGACTGCCTATGTGTTAAAGGATGCCAATGGAAACGTGGTGCAGCAACGATCGCTTGGTTCGTTGGCAGCAAACACGGTATACCGCGATACGGTGAACCTTGCTGAAGGCGGTTATCGTTTTACATTAATGGACAGCGCCGACAATGGACTTGAATTTTGGGCCAATGCCAGGGGCGGCAGCGGAAGGGCAAGATTGCTTAATAAAAAGGGCGAGATCATCCAGTATTTTGAATCAGACTTTGGAAAATTTATTCAATATGATTTCATGGTAGGCAGGCCTGTAACACCGGTTGCGGCTGTCAATTCGTTTGGGCTTTATCCAACAAGAACGAAAGATAATACAACCCTTGATTACTATGGCAATGTCCCTGCTGAAGTAAAGGTGCAAATCCTGACAGATCCGGGAGAAAAGATAGTGGAGGAACATACGTACAGCGACCTTACTGAAGGTGTGTTTACGTACGACCTCAGTCGTTTTCCCAAAAGCCGGTTCTACTTGAAAGTGCTTATAAATGGCGAAGAAAAATTCAAAAAACGAGTTCGGTTAAAAGAATAGTTTCGTCATTTGTGCATAACAGATAGCACTGTTTAATCCAGACAGCCCGGGATACTTCTGGGTCATTCGCTGTGGCAATGCAACGTTTGGATTGAGTGATGATTAGTTTCCTATTAAAAGTTATAATATGAAGTATTTACTGGGTTTTCTCGTTTGCATGAGTATGGCATCTTTCGCCTTTGGCCAACGTGATACCATTGCCTTAAATGTGGATTGGCGGTTTGTTATCGACAAGACAGGGGAGGGGATGGGCCAGCAATGGTTTAGCAAAGAACTGGCCGGTTCAAAGGAGGTGCAATTGCCGCATACCTGGAACATCGAACCCAATAATCAAAATCATTATGGTTGGGGATGGTACCAGAAGAAAATAGCCGTACCTGCCCAATGGAAGAGCAAGAACGTCGTGCTGCAGTTTGGCGCCGTAAACCACACCTCGTATGTTTATGTGAACGGCGTACAGGTGACCGAAAATATCGGCGACGGGTTCAATAAATTCTTTGTGAACCTTACCGGGCTATTGGCATATGGCAAAGACAACATTATTACCGTGGCGGTTAACAACGACTATGGCAGGAACAAGGTGCCTTTTGGTTCGTCGTTCGACTGGCCAAATGATGGTGGAATCATTCGACCTGTTGCGATGATAGTGAGCAACAAGCCTGCAGCCAATTACGTGCACATAACCCCCCGGTTAAACCTGGTAAACAACGAAGGTGAACTGCAGGTTACACTGGGCTTCGATAAACAGGGGAAAAAGTCATTAAAACTGGCTGTGACCATTACGGAAGAAAACCAGCCAACCCATCATGTGGTTCTTACAAAAACATCAACACCTGTTTGGCAAGATGCCGAAGCAACGGTAAATTTTGTTTTGCCAACAGTTAATCCGTGGCATTTCGATTTCCCCAATTTGTACCGGGTGGATGTAGTGGTTATTGATGGAAACAAGGCGGTTGACAGGCTTAGTGCCAACATAGGCTTCAGGCAAATAAAATTCATAAATGGACAAACGTTTTTGAACGGGGAAAGGGTTAAACTGATGGGTGTGGAGTGGACGGCTGGATCGAACCCTGATTATGGCTTTGCCGAAACTGATTCTATCATCATTAGCCAGGGAAAACTGATGAAAGACGTAAATGCCATCTTTACCCGTCAGCATTTTCAGCAGTCGGATGTGTTCTACGATTTCTGCGACCGCAATGGAATTATTGTTCAGCAGGAAGTGCCATTGTGGGGCCCTGAAACGCCCGCGAATGATACCATTCAACGCATAGCGATGTCGCAACTACAGCGGATGATCGGCAATAACTACAACTACACCAGCATTTTTGCATGGGGTGTGGGCAATGAGTTGAGGGGCAGATCGGCAGATATTAAAAAGATGATCACCGCGCTGATAGCACGGGCAAGATCGTTGGATAGCTCCAGGATGGTTGCCTATGTAAGCAACACACTTACCCAGAACTTTTATAATGATCCACACTTTTCACCCGACGCGGCCAATGATGGCGACTTTATTATGATGAATGAATATGGCGGAAGCTGGTGGGCCATCCCCACAGGAAAGATCCACAATTACCTGGACAGTGTGCACATGAGCTATCCTGATAAGCCATTCTTTATTTCCGAGTTTGGCTTGTGTGCCCCAAATTTTAGAGGTGGCGACGAAAGAAGATTGCAGGACCTCATCTATCACATGGCGATTTATGAAACCAAGCCCTATGTAGAAGGGGCTATTTACTTCGATCTGACCGACTACCGCACCCACTACCCCGGCACGTTAGAAAACGACAAGTTCAGAAGGCGTATCCATGGCGTGTACGATATGTATGGCAAGCCAAAACCATCTATGAAGGTGTTGCGCGAAATGTCGTCGCCTGTTGAAGTGCAGCAAATGATACGAAAGGGTAAAGACAAGTCAGGCGTTCTGATATTTGGTAATATCGGCTTACCACAGCATGCGGTCAGCGGTTATAAATTATACCTGTCAGATAAATTGGACAATTATTTAGACTCAAAAGCCTATAACATTCCTGTGTTGCAACCGGGCCAACGCGTAACGATTGATGTTGATGATCCGTTTGATGCAAAAGGAATTTTAACTGTTGTTCGTCCAAACGGTTATGTTGTTTCACAAAAATCATTTGCAGAGTAATCAGTTCAAAATCAAATACCATGAAAAAAATTACCATGATACTGCTTGTATCGGTTGTCTCCGCTGCAGTGTTTGCCCAGGCAACTAACTCAATCATTCCCCGCCCGGTTTCCATTCAAATGGGAGCGGGCAGTTTTGTTGTCGATAACAATACGGGAATCCAATTCAATTCTGCACAAAAATTATTGAAGAACGCGGCTGATTTTATGGCCGCACATATCAAACAAATAAGTGGCTACAGCCTTCCCATAAATGGCAGCAAAGCCAAAACGATCGCCTTAAAAATTGGTAAGGTCGCTGCTATTGGCGATGAAGGGTATGAGTTGAATGTGTCACCAAAGCACATAATTATTTCGGCAAATACCACGGCGGGAATCATTTACGGCATGCAGTCGTTGTTCCAAACACTTCCGCAGGTCCGTACCAACGAATCGCTGCAAATTCCGGCCATGCAGGTAACCGATTATCCCCGTTTTCCATGGAGAGGAATGCACCTGGATGTGAGCCGTCATTTTTTTCCCCCGTGGATGATCAGGGAATATATTGACCTGATGGCTTCCTATAAATTAAATACTTTTCATTGGCATTTGGTTGACGACCAGGGATGGCGGATAGAAATAAAAAAGTATCCGCTGCTTACAAAAGTGGGTGCCTGGCGGGTAGATAAGCTCGACCAGGTTTGGAGTCAGCGCCCGCAGGCCATCGAAGGGGAACAAGCCAATTATGGTGGCTATTACACGCAGGAGCAAATTAGGGACATCATTCAATATGCCGCCCAACGAAACATAAACATAATTCCAGAAATCGAGATGCCGGGACACGTCGCCTCGGCCATAGCGGCTTATCCATTTTTAAGCTGCACGCAAAAACCGCAACTTCCGTTAACCGGCGGCAACTACACCAATATGTCGTCAAACTATTGTGCCGGCAACGATTCTGTTTTTACTTTTCTTCAAAATGTCTTAACAGAAGTAATAGATCTCTTTCCTTCAAAATTAATACATATTGGCGGCGATGAGGTAGACAAAGGCCCCTGGAAAGTTTGCCCTAAATGCCAGGCACGTATAAAAGCCGAAGGGCTGCACAACGAAGATGAATTACAGAGCTATTTTATCAAGCGCATTGAAAATTTTGTTGAAAGCAAGAAAAGGAAAATTGTAGGCTGGGATGAAATACTGGAAGGTGGATTGGCTCCTTCGGCAACGGTAATGAGCTGGCGCGGTGAAGCTGGCGGGATAGAAGCTGCCAAAATGCACCATGATGTGGTGATGACCCCCGGTACTCCCTTGTATTTTGACCATTACCAGGCCGGCCCTGAAGGTGAACCGTTGGCAATCGGTGGCATGAACACCTTAAAAAGTGTGTATGAATATAATCCCATACCGAAGGAATTAACTGAGGGCGAGGCGAAGTATGTGTTGGGTGCCCAAGCCAATGTATGGACGGAATACATCCTTACTCCGGCAGGCCTGGAATATATGGTTTTACCCCGTATGCTTGCGTTGGCCGAAGTGGTTTGGAGTCCGCCTGCTGTCAAAGATTTTAATGACTTCAACAAGCGCCTGCAGTATCACTTCAAAGGCTTCGATCAAAAAGCACTGAACTACAGCAAGGGCAATTTCACCGTGGCCATTAAACCGGTGTCCGCCAATGGTAAATTGCAGGTGGCACTATCCACCGAAGCGCTGAATGGCGAGATATTCTTCACGACCGATGGCCGTACCCCCACCATCGAAAGTACCCAATACACACAGCCGTTCACCATCGATTCGTCGGTGGTAATAAAGGCGGTCACTGCGGTAAAAGGATCGGTGCTTGGCCTGGTGCCGGCACAGCAAAGTTTCGTGGTTCACAAAGCGCTGGGCAAAAATGTAACCTATCAAAATCCGGCAAGCCGTTACTATCTTGCCGATGGTCCCAATTCGCTTACGGATGGCGTCAGGGGAACCAAAGCGGTTGGCAAATACTGGCACGGCTTTTCTGCAAAAGATATGATTGCCACCATTGATTTGGGCGAAGAAAAAAGTGTCCAGTCAATTGGCCTCGGTTGCCTGCAAAATTATAGCGACTGGATATTTTTGCCTGCATCCGTAAAATTTGAAAGTTCAAATGATGGTAAAAATTTTACCGAATTGAGTACGGTTGACAACCCGGTGCCGGTCAACGAAAAATCTGCGTTGCATGATTTCGTAAGTGAATTTCCGGCTAAAAATGTGAGATACATTCGTGTTACAGCAAAAAACGGACTGTGCCCGGCGGGCCATCCGGGTGCCGGTAAACCCGCCTGGATTTTTGCCGATGAAATTGTGGTCAGATAACCGGATCGGTTCCGCGTTATAATAAGAATTAATAACCGCTTTTTCTAGATCGCTTTTTGATAAATGATGAAGGCAGGGGCTATTTCTTCGGTCATTGCAACATTTTCTTGTGCAGGTAACTTATTGTGCAGCAGGTTCATCATCATATTCATGGCCGTTTTTCCCTGGCGGAATGGATATTGCTCCAGCGAGGCCATAGGGGGAGAGGCGGTGTACCTGGTTATCGGCAGATTGCCAAAACAGACCAGTCCAATTTCATGATGGTGTTGATCATTTTGCAGGCAATTCGCTGCATCCATGTGTACATAATCGTTGAAGGAAATGATTACCTGCGGAAGATTTTTCTTTGCCAGCAATAGCTGTACGGCCCCAATATTTCCCTCTTTTGAGAGATCTGTTGTTTCAACCAACTGCATATTTACTTTCAATTTGTTCTTTGAAAAAGCGTCTATATAACCTTGCAGTCGTTCCTGGCTTGCCAATAGGGTATCGGGGCCGTTGATCATGGCAATTCGCCTGTAGCCTCTGCCTAGCAGCCAGTTTATCATCATAATTGTTCCTTTGTATACATTGCAATACACCTTGTTGGCGTTAAATTTAGGAACCCGGTCAAAATAAACAACCGGAATATTATGCTTGCTGAGCGAGGTAAGGTGATCATAATTTCTGGTATGCTTCGACAAAGAAATAATTAATCCGTCTATTTGTTGTCTACGCATCGCCTCTACCGCTTTAAGTTCAGTGTCATAATCATCATGGCTTTGGCTAACCAATAGGGTATAGTCATTTTCCGTTGCCGCATGCTCGATACCACTAAAAGAATCCGAGAAGAAATCATCTTTTATATTGGGTAAAATCACCCCAACAACGAAAGTTTTTTTGTTTTTAAAGCAGATTGCCTTCAGGCTGGGCTCATAGTTAAGTTCCAAAGCCAGTTTCTTTACCCTCATTTTGGTTCTTAAACCAATGCGCGGATGATCACTCAAGGCCCTGGAGACCGTAGATATGGCCACTTTCAGCCTTACGGCGATGTCCTTTATTGTGGCCGGCTGTGCGGTGTACATAAGAATAAGTATTTGATAGGCCTATTTGAATAACCTCGAAAAATGGTTTTCGAGATGGTTTCTAATTCCGTTTCTCAGCATTTCGGCCGAGCCATTCTCGATTATATCAACAATCTCCCGGTGCGATACAAATCGTCTTTCGGAGACTGGTTTACTTAAAATTCCGCTTGAATGCACATAGTCGAAAACGGGCAGCAACAGCTTCTGAAATTTTTTCATGGTACTGTTGCCTGTTATTTCATACAATTTGCCATGAAATTTTATTTCGTGCTCGATCTGAAAAATGTGCCTTTCAGTAGCCTGCGGTTCTGCATCTACTATGAATTTCAATGCTGCTATATCCAGTGGCGTCACTCGTTCCATGATAAAATCAGCCATACCGACCTCTAGCGCCAGCCGCATTTCGAAAATTTCCTTGAGCGTGGAATCATCCAGTATCCTGGGGTTCATGCTTCTTTCCAGTATCGACACCAGATCAGGACTGGTAAGAATGGCGCCCCGTTTCTTTTTTGAATCTATCAGTCCCATCAGTCTTAACCGAAGCAAGGCTTCTCTGATAACTGTGCGGCTCACTTTAAGTGCATCTGTCAACTCCAGTTCTTTGGGCAGCGAATCACCCGGCTTGAGTTGTTTCGTTACAAAAAATTCAATCAGTTTAAATTCCACTTTGTCTACCAGGCTACTTTTATCTATTCTTCCGATTTTTTCCGTTAACTGTTCAATGTCCATATCAGTACTATGTGGTAAATAATGGGTTTAGCATAATAAAAATATTAATATCTGTTAAGGAAGAATGCCTTAACCACGACAGCTGAAATGCTACGCTTAAATGATACGGAATGCCAAAGATATCAAATTAAATTTATTATGTCAGACATAATTAAATTAAAGTAGTGTCTTTGATATTCGCAACGCGTGAATGAGGTTCTTTCCGGCATTTTTCTTACATCTATGTTCAGCGGCAAAGGATTTTTTGACAAATGACTCATTTCCGGGGTCATTGATGTATCGTAATCTGTAATTTCACTAAACGATGTATATAGGTATACTCATTAAGTAATAAACGAACAAATGAAAACAGTCGCAACGGCCATTTTTGTGGTTTTATTTTGTAACGGGTTAGTCGCTCAAACAGGCAGACATACATTTACCCTGGGCAAAACCGAATTTTTGCTGGATGGCAAGCCGCTGCAGATTATCAGTGGCGAAATGCACCCTGCCCGTATACCCGAGGCCTATTGGCGTCACCGCATTCAAATGGCAAAGGCCATGGGATGTAATACCATAGCTGCTTATATCTTCTGGAATTATCAGGAGAAAACAGCAGGCGTTTTTGATTTTAAAACCGGGAATAAGGATGTCGCCAAATTCATCCGTATCTGCCAGGAAGAAGGCATGTGGGTATTGGTTCGTCCCGGACCGTATGTATGTGCCGAATGGGATTTTGGCGGACTGCCACCGTACTTGCTTAAAATACCGGATATAAAGATCCGCTGCATGGATACGAGATATATGTCTGCGGCAACAAGGTATATTGATAGGCTGGCAAAAGAAATTGTGCCATTACAATGTACAAACGGCGGCCCTGTTTTGATGTTGCAGGTCGAAAATGAATACGGCAGTTTTGGTAATGATAAGGAATACATGGTGGCCTTGAAAAAAGCCTGGATAAAAAATGGAATCAATGTTCCTTTTTATACTTCTGATGGCCCCACGCCTTATATGCTGCAAGCAGGTACTGTTGATGGCGCCGCTATTGGTTTAGACAGCGGCAGCGATAGCACAAATTTTGCTACAGCAACAAAATTTAATCCGAATGTGCCTTCGTTCAGCGGAGAAACTTATCCCGGCTGGTTAACACATTGGGGCGAAAAATGGGCAAGGCCCGATACGAATAGTTTAAAAAAAGAAATCAGTTACTTATTACAACATAAAAAATCGTTCAACTTTTATGTGATACATGGAGGTACGAATTTCGGTTTCACTGCAGGAGCCAATGCATTTAGTCCAACCCAATACCAGCCTGATTTAACCAGTTATGATTACGATGCCCCCATCAATGAACAGGGACGGCCTACAGCAAAGTATTTCATGTTGCGTAACATGATTCAGCAATATGTCCGGTATAAAATTCCTGACGTTCCTGCACCGATTAAAACAGTTGAGATACCCGCCATCGAAATGAAAAAGTCATACAGTCTTTGGGATTATACACTGCCCGTTCAAAAATCGCCACAACCATTACCAATAGAAATGTATGGGCAAAACCAGGGATTGATCCTGTATAGGACAAAATTAATTGGCCATAAAAGCGGTGTCTTAAAAATATGGGAACCCCATGATTATGCCCTGGTCTTTCTAAATGGAAAATTTATTGACACGGTTTACCGTGACGGAGGAAAATGGGAAGTGGTGTTGCCCAAAACAAATACACCGTTTCCTGAACTGGAAATATTGGTAGAAGGCATGGGGCATATCAACTTTGCACAGTTTATGATTGACCGCAAAGGAATTACGGACCGGGTTACCTTAAACGGCATGACACTCATGAATTGGGAAACAACTTTGCTGCCGATGGATGAAAAATTTATTGCCTCGCAAAAACCTGCACCGGCAAATAACAATAAAGAAAAGCCCTGTACTTTTTTTGAAGGAAGTTTTTCATTAACTGAAACGGGAGATACGTATTTTGATTTGAGCAATTATTTCAAAGGCTTGGTATATATAAACGGGCATAACCTCGGCCGGTACTGGAACATAGGGCCGCAACAACGATTGTATTGTCCTGCTTCCTGGTTAAATAAAGGAACAAATAAGTTGCTGGTTTTCGACTTCCTGCAAACGAACGCCATGCCTATTAAAACAACATCGGATTTAACCAATTAGGTACATTAAAAACAAAAGGTGATACTACTTTTGTATTTACCGGTAATTTTTGGATGTTTGGTTTAGCAGTATCGTTTTGATTACACCGCATCGTCTACCAACAAAAGTGGATCAGCACCTTGGCACTAATTGCTGGCAACTGCTAACCACAACGGCCGGAATGGAAAATTCGAATTAAACTTCTATTGACCGGTTTGTAAAAATGTGCAAACGATTGCGCGAATTTATTACCCATTTTCATGCTAATATTGGTAGGCGTTTAACGTGTTGCTTGAAGCGTCTCCTATAACTCAATTTTTTCGATAAAACTCAGATGTCTTTAGATCCATACCATGGTAAACCAGGATTGTTCATCCCGCTAAAGGCCGGTGACAAATTTGCATTTACCCTATGGTATAACATGTATAGCCAGCCCTTCTACCTGGATCTTCTCAAATTGTTGAAGTCCGGACCAGTTCCGGACAAAATTTTACGAGGTATTTCTTATTTATATGGGAAAAACGAAAAGCTGTTTCCATTAGTAAACTCATTCAAACCTAAGTTATGTATTTAACTGCTTCTGTAGCACAACCATTACTGCCAAGGGGCTTATTTACCAAAACGTTACGGATCATGACATTAATCGTCATGCTGTTTTTTGCTGCTACCATTCAGTCAAGCGCCAAAGACTATCCACAATTGATTACGGTTTCAGGTAAAAATATTTCGCTGGAAAAAGTTTTTAAACAAATTGAGCGACAGAGTAAGTATAGCTTTGTTCATGATGTATTGAGCCTGAAACAGGCGAGGCTAGTAAATGTTAACCTCAATAATGCAACGTTGAATGAGGTGCTTGAGGTGTGTTTTAAAGATCAACCCCTTAACTACAACGTAGTAGGCAAAACGATTGTGATCAATAAAGCTGATCAAAAACAGGAGGAAAAAATTATCGCTTCACCGCCCCCCGTTGAAGTGAGGGGCACGGTAACCAATGAAGCCGGAAAACCGATGCAGAGTGTATCAGTTTCAGTAAAAGGCAGCAATCAAGGAACAAGCACGAAAGCAGACGGCAGTTTCTCGATAAATGCCAATGCCGGGGATATGCTGGAATTTACATTCATTGGCTATCAGAAAAGGGAGGTAACAGTAGGACAGAACAGTACTCTCTCCGTGGTAATGGAAATAGAGGCGGCCATGGGAAGTGAAATAGTCGTAATTGGCTACGGTTCGGCAAAAAAGAAGACCATTACTGGAGCCGTGGTTCAGGTCAAAGCTGAAAATCTTAATTTCTCCAATTCTACAACTTTTCAGAGCGCCCTGAATGGAAAAGTGGCCGGGCTACAGATAACCCAAAGTTCGGGTCAGCCAGGCGCGAGCGTCAGCGTGCAGGTAAGAAGCAATCCTACCGCCAATAGTGCTGGCGTTTTATATGTGTTAGACGGGGTGCCCATTGTTGATGCGCCAGCGGCCCCAGGAACAAATTCAAGATATGGCGGTGGGGGCGTTAGCCAATCAATCTTAAATAGTATTAATCCTAACGATATTGAATCAATACAGGTTTTGAAAGATGCCAGTTCGGCTTCTATTTATGGTGCCAGGGCGGGGAGTAGTGTGATATTGATAACAACAAAAAAGGGGGTTCGTGGAGCTACAACCATAACCTATACCGGATCGTACGCTTTCGAAAAAGCCGCAAACGTTTTTCCCCAGTTCAATGCGCTTCAGTATGAAAACATACGCAACAATTACTCCCTTCAAAAATGGTATAATGATAATAAGATTGGGCCATTTTTTGGCACTGCGGACTCGGCCACCGTTGCCGCAACGAAACCGTATGTACCATATTATACGGCAGCTCAGTTAGCGGCGACTACCAATCTTCCAGGTGCTTTGAGCCAGGTCTTAAGAAATGGATACGTCAACCAACAGAACATCAGCATGTCGGGCGGCAACGAAAAAACATCCTACTTTATATCGGGAAATTATTTTGATCAGAAAGGTACGGTAATCGCCACGGGTCTGAAACGGTACAATGGGCTTGTGCGCATAGACGAAAAGATATCTTCCAAACTAAAAGCAGGCGTTAATTTGATCGGTTCCAATTCAAATACGCAAAATGCGGTTTATGGTGGAACGTTTGAGAATTCGGGCGTTATTCCTGCTGCACAAAACTGGCCGGCAAATCAACCGCTTGTAAATCCGGATGGCTCTTATCCAATAAATAATAAATACGCGGCAGCTCCTAACCCGTTGAGTTATCAACTTAATAATGACCATACGATGGTGACCCGGTTACTTAGTATGGCTAATTTGGAGTATGAAATTATTGGGGATTTGAAAGCCAAGGCGATATTTAGTTACGATCAACAGGATGCTAAAAGAAACTATTATTCTCCTTCAAACTTTTTATATAGCTCCCAGGGCACAGCCTCGATCACTGACAATTCTTCCAACACCTTATTGTTGAATTATACATTGAGTTATCAACACCTCTTTGCGCAAAAACATGCTATTAACGCCGTTATCGGGTACGAATACAATAAAACCAACGGAGAAAATGTTGGGGCGGGGAATACGACGTTTTTTTCTGACGTTATCGGGTATTATAACTTAAGCCTGGGACAATCGGCCCGGCCTTCAGTATCTTCTTCCCAATATACCAATAGCTGGGCATCTTATGTGGCAAGGGCCATTTACACGTACGATAACAGGTTATCTGTATCTGCATCTATAAATAGAAATGGAAGTACTGCATTTGCTTCTGGTAAAAAGTGGGGGTATTTTCCATCTGTAGGTGCAAATTATTTAATTTTTGATGATGGCAATAGTAAGATTAAGGCCATCAATTTCCTGAAATTACGTGTAGGGTATGGACAAACGGGAAATCCCCCTTCATCGGGAAGCGCCTTTGCCCGATATGGTCCTAGTTTGAGCCCTACGTTCGGCACCAGTTCAACATCCACTGCTATATACCTAACCCAGGCAGCAAACCCCAATTTAAGCTGGGAGACAGTTGCTGAACTGAATGTCGGGTTAGATTATGGATTACTCAACAACCGGATAACGGGTTCGATAGATGTATTTAATAAAACAATTAAAAACCTGATTACTTATATTCCTTTCCCTACCGATTTTCTTGTGAGCGGCTATACGGGCAATGCGGGATCGACAAGAGATAGAGGGTACGAATTTTTGGTGAACACTAAAAATATTGTTCCTGCCAATGACGGTGGGTTTGCCTATAGCTCCACCCTTACTTTTTCGCACTATTTTGATTTTTGGACACAAAGGTCTCCAGGTGCCCTGGCTACCTTGGCTAAATATGTAGCCGCATCCGGACCACAAGCTGCTTACTATGGTGTGTATGGGTATCAATCAGCAGGAATATATACCGGCACAAAGGGTGTGATGCCAGGCACTATGCCGGGGATGTTGCCGGGCGGCCTAATTATAAAGGATATACACAGCTATGATGCAAATGGCACGTTGCAGGGCCCCGATGGCAGTATAACCGGAGCAGACCAAACATTGATAGCGAATAATGCTCCGAAATTCAACTTTAGTATAGGCAATGATTTTTCTTACCGGAACTTCCAGTTCTCCATATTCTTTGCGGGGCAAAAGCGTACAAAATACGCGTCATGGGGCGGCGCTATAGCGGGCCTGTATGATCAGGTTGGACAGGGGTGGAATAGTTATTACCCAGAAGTTAATAAGCGGTGGACAACCCTGACACCCAATGCAACCATACCTTCCGGGCTTGTTGATCCTAAGTATAGCGGTTATCAAAATGGGTCTGATTATTACTATATCGATGCATCATTCCTCCGCTGTCAGGATATTAAGTTAGGCTATAATCTACCAGATAAAATATTGGGCGATAGAAAAACATTTAAACGGGTAAATATCTCCCTTGATGTAAATAACGCCTTCATTATCTCGAAATTCCCGTATTTGGATCCTCAAATAAACCAGGGCTCTTTTTATCCCCTGAATAGAGGTTTCATAATAGGGGTCAACGCAGGATTTTGAGTAAACGTATAAAAAAGAAACATGGAAATCAGCCATCAGATTTTGCGGCAATGCAGTTTATCGCGATGAACACGCTGTGTTGAATTTCATCTGACAATAAAAAAATTAAAAATCACTAATGGAAAAGTATTTAAAATATGCAAAAGCAACCAGGGCAATAATAATTGTATCGTTCATTGCCCTAACCATTTTTTCTTCCTGTGAAAAAAAGCTGGATTATGTAACCTACGGCGTCCTTGACGGCACCGCCTTTTTCAAAACCGAGGCCGATGCCACTGCTGCGGTAAGCGCCATGTACACAGGCATGGTAGCTGGTTGGAGCGGCGGGTTCGGCGCAGCAGGTAATTTTGGGGGAATGAGCGAGATAGCAACAGACGAAGGCTATTGTAGAAACTACCCCCAGTGGAAAATACTGGCCTATACGCCCGATTTCGGACCTGTTACACAAACTTATTCGACCCTTATTCCCTATGTTTCGCAGATTACCGTAAATATCAGTAAAATCCAAGACATTACCTTTAAGAATACGGCGTTACAGGCACAGTACATTGCGGAACTTAAAGGGTTAAGGGCACTTTATGGACAAATATTGTATAATATGTATGGCCCGGTACCCATGAGGCTGGATGCAAGTTTAATTAATAATTCCGCTGCTCCACCGCTTCCGCGACCAGGCAAAGATGAGATGGTGGCCCAAATAATTAAAGATTATACCGATGCCGCAGCAGTTTTGCCAAATACATTTACCGGCAGCAATTATGGAAGAATAAGCAAAGCTGCCTGCCTGACGGGTTTAATGAAATTATATATGCATGAAAAGAAATGGACTGAGGCGATAGCCGTCGGTACGCAGATAACATCATTGGCGCTTGCTTTAACTCCGGATTATTACGATAATTTTAGCGTAAAGGCAAAAGGAGGCAATTCCGAAATCATCTTTGTCGTTGTTTGCACCGGCAATAGCGCTCAAAATGATTCTTATACAAACAGGTGGTTAGACCATGCTTTGCCAGCCAATTTCATTGATCAAAATGGAAACGCGCTTACCAACTATGGATCATTTTTTGCCATGCCCTGGCCTGCGTATAATAAATTTGACCCTACTGATAAACGTTTAGCGCATTTATTAAGGTTTTACCCGGCTAAAGTAAATGGTGTTGTAACCGTATTAGATGCACACAATCAAATTCCCGATGTTGGTGCGGTTCCTGTAAAATATGTACCCGAAGGGTCAGAGAATTATATCGGGTCTGATAGATACGGATTAGATATTCCTGTTTACAGGTATTCGGATGTGTTGCTTTTACTGGCCGAAGCAATCAATGCAAGCACCGGACCTACCAGCCAGGCATATACGCTTATAAATACGGTTAGAACAAGAGCCGGTTTGCCAAATCTGTCACCTGGGCTTAGCCAGGCTGATTTTTTATCAAAGCTGCAGGATGAAAGATTATTCGAACTATGGCACGAAGGAATAAGAAGGGATGATCTGGTAAGATGGGGGCTCTATATACAAGCAGCTAATGCAAAAGGCGCAGCGCTCGATCCTGTTGCAAATGCATATCTAAACTTATACCCTTTGCCAAGAAGTGTGGTCAATCAAAGCAACGGTATTATTCAGCAAAATCCCGGTTATAAGTAGTGGTATTTCCGTCCTGATTTTTAAACTTTGAATGGAATGATGAGTTGTATTCCGGGGAGGTTGGCCATGAGAAGCACATACTATAGATGATTATGAGAAAGCTTGTTAAGGACTTACGTGTTATTTTATTGGTATCCATAGCTTTTTCTTTTACAGGAGCTGTGAGGAAATCTGCTGTAAATGATAACCAGGTAATCATTTATCCATCGGAAGATACAACCTCCCTGATAAGGAACCCCGCCATGGGATGGGGATTATATGATGACGCTGACGACAAGGTTACCATTGCAGAAAGTTATTGGGTTACACAAGATGAAGCTGCAAAAAAATACGCTTCTCATTTTTACATCCGATGGCGCTGGAGCGATATGGAACCGGAAGAAGGAAAGTATGCGTGGATATATGATGATAATTTTAAAAAGCTCATAAAAGGCGCTTTGGATAGAAATCTTAAATTGGCCTTCCGTATTTACATAAACGGACAAGACAATATTAAACCAGCCACTCCAGGTTATGTAAAGGAAGCAGGCGCAAAGGGATATCAAACGCAGAAAAGCGGTGGCGGGTTTAATTGGACTCCCTATCCCGACGACCGTGTTTTCCAGGAAAAGTTTTCAAAATTTATCCAGGCCTTTGCCAAAGCGTTTGATGATCCTTCGAGGGTTGATTTTGTGGACGGAAATGGTTTAGGGCAGTGGGGTGAAGGTGATAATATAAAGACGATTCACAACGATCAGCTTGCTGTGTTTAAATGGATCATAGATCTCTACGGAGATAATTTCAAGAAAATATTGTTAGTTACCAATCTGGGCAGCCAGGAGGGTTTGGAAGCAGAGAAAAAAATCGCCTACTATGGCGATGATTTCCTGCCGCGAAGGGATGGCCTGGGGAGCCATTGGTTTAAAGAAGATCAGAAAAAGATGATGGCATCATTATTTCCACGAATGCCGCTTATTGGGGAATCTTGCTATTGGCAAAGCAACAGCAAGCTTTTTCAAAATGATCCTGCTTTTAAAGCATATGCTCAGCCGGTTACCTGGAAAGATGTTTACCACCTGACTTATAACGATGCGATCGCTTCCCATGCCAATTCTTTAGATTTAAGGGAGCCGGACCAGACAAGGCGTTGGATAGATACAGTTCCTGAATTGGTGAAAAAGTTCATGATAAAGGGGGGTACAGGTTTCACCCCGGCTTTTTATCCATTCCAAACCAAATTAAATCGGGTGGTAGTTTTCACATCGAACACGATTGGAAGAATACGGGAGTTGGAATGTGTCCCAATAACAACAAAAGATGGAATTTTAAATATAAAGTAGCCTTTGCATTGATTGAAAAATCGAACATGAAAGTAAAGCAAATGTTTATTGACGAAAAGGCTGATCCGTCTCAATGGACAGAAGGATTTGAGTACAAATATTCCTTAAAGGGAAAACTTGCCGCGAACATTGAAGCAGACGATTATATACTGGGTCTGGCGATTGTTGATACCACCAATAATAAACCAGGTATTCAACTGGCAATTAAGGATCTTCGAAAGCTAAAAAGCGGGTGGTTTGAAATGGGGACAGTTAAAGTATATAGGTGATCTATTCAAACATTCTTTCACAAGATACTTGTCCGAAATCAAATTTTAATTCAGTGATTAATCAATGCAGTTGTTTTTTTTGCCTTTAATTGGCTTTCATGCAATACAAGTAAAAAATGACTAAATATTTTATCTTTCTGAACTTCTTTATTTTACATGCTGTCACTGTTATAATCGCGCAGAAAAAAGATTCTTCTTTACAGCTTTCCTTGCTTGCCAATGAACAGTGGTGGGGTGGGGCCTCAACCTTTGGTGATAAGATGCCAATGGGAAAAGAAAAGTTTTCCTTTAATCTTTATGGCGATGTATCGCAAAACCAGGCGGTTCCTTTATTGATTTCCAGTGAAGGCAGGTGGTTGTGGAGTGAGGAACCCTTCCGTTACAGCTTTCGCAACGACAGCCTCGTTATCGACCTGGTACATGGTAAAATTATTACTGGAAGAAACGGCTCCTCTCTTCGTGAGGCATACCAATATTCATCCAAACGATTCTTTCCCTCTTCCGGCAAATGGCCGGACAGCTTATTGATCACAGCGCCTCAATATAATTTGTGGATAGAATTAATGTACAATCCCACCCAAAAAGATGTACTGCGCTATGCTCAAAACGTGTTGGCCAATGGATTTCCCGCCGGTGTGTTGATGATTGATGACAACTGGAGCAATTATTATGGCGAGTTCGATTTCGACAAAGAAAAATTTCCCGATGCAAAAAAGTTGATGGATGAATTGCATGCAGAAGGCTTCAAAACAATGGTGTGGATCTGTCCTTTCGTTAGTCCTGACAGTAAGGTATTCAGGGAGCTATTGGCTAGAAAGCTATTGTTGCTTGACAATGAAGGCAACAGATCTGTAGCCTGGAACAAGGCAAAAAAGCCTCTGCTGATACACTGGTGGAATGGATACAGTGCCTGTTTGGACCTCACCAATCCTGAAGCGCAGCAATGGTTGAAAGACAAGCTAACCATATTGCAGAACAAATACGGCGTGGGTGGTTTTAAACTGGATGCAGGGGATGCCTATTTCTATGATAACCCCAATCTGCTTTCCTACAAAAAAGCGTCGCCAAACGACCAAAGCGAGGCGTGGGCAAAAATTGGCCTCGCGTTCCAACTGAACGAATACCGGGCCATGTGGAAAATGGGCGGCCAGCCATTGGTGCAACGTTTGGCCGATAAAGACCATAGCTGGGCAGCCTTACAGTTATTGATTCCCAATACCATTGCACAGCAATTGGCTGGTTATACTTTTACCTG
>JBBSSY010000002.1:0-28448 GCA_038241595.1 Chitinophagales bacterium
AGCTATTATGAAACGATCCCTTTTGATGCGGTACAATACAAATATTTCTTAGTCATTCAAACCCTCTTTGAACAACAGCTGGAGATGTACAAAGAAAAGCGCCATAGCGTTGATCATAGAATCGTGAGTATTCATCAGCCTCACGTACGTCCCATTGTAAGGGGCAAAACAAATGCTAACGTAGAATTTGGCGCCAAGATACAGGTCAGCATGATGAATGGCTTTGCATTTTTAGAACAGTTATCATGGGAAGCTTTCAATGAGGGCACGCGGTTGTTGGAAACCATTGAACAATTTAAATCAAGAACAGGTCATTATCCTAAAGAGGTACTGGTTGATAAAATTTATTGTAATCGAACGAACAGGGCTAAACTCAAGGAGCTTGGGATAACGCTTGTCGCCAAGCCCCTTGGCAGACCAAAGGCAATGTCAATTCATATAAGACCTGGGCAACGTAATCCAATAGAAGGAAAGTTTGGACAAGCGAAGACTGCTTATGGAATGGACCGCATCAAAGCAAGGCTTCAGCAAACAAGTGAATCCTGGATTGCGACCATCATTCTGGTACTGAACCTGGTTAAATTAACCGGGCAGGTACCTTATTGGGTTATATCAAGGGTTTTGACTTTTTCAGCGTACTATACTGCCAAACCAATTGGCCCATTTAATAACAATAGCTACCCATACCAAAATTTGGAAATTTTAAAAATCGCCTGACTTATTCAGCAGGCCCTAAATATTTCGGGGTTTTTTGTTAATGGTTTTAATCTGCCGGAAACCTGCTTTTATCGATGCCGGGAATGATACGCAATGCGTTTTTATAGTAGATCTTCTTTAGCACATCATCGGGCAAGTTCATCCCGTACATGGCCCAGAAAGCATGGTATTTTTTGTGATAGGGAAAATATTCATCTGCTGTTTCGAGCACCCTGAAATAGGTCGAATATTCATCCGGCACCCAGCTATCTTTCCCAAACAGAATGCGATCCTGGTATTTTTCAAAAAACGTCCTTGCCATGATCGGCTGCCGGCCCAATTCGGCGATGACGGCTCCAAACTCCACCATTACATTTGGCCACTGTTCAAGCATTCCCCCCAGCTTTTGAAGGTCATTGGCATACCAGCCAAAGTGGGCAGCAATGAAAATGGTACCGGGGTTGTTTTTAAAGATCTGGTGCTGTTCCTCAATCAACTGTTCAAAAGGAACCGGGTTGTCGGCACCTCTTTTTCGTCCAGGATGTGTCGTTATTTCTAGCCAGCGTTCATTCTTTTCGTCTACCGGATCCCAAAACGGCTTTGGATCGGCGGTGTGGATCAACACTGGTATCCTCAAGCGACCGCAGGCAGCCCAGATTCTATCTAGCCGTGGATCATCAACCGGTACGCGTTTTCCTGACTGATCTGTCACGGAGAAGCCGAGGTTTTTAAAGATCTTTAAGCCGCTGGCGCCATTTTTTACATCAGCTTCCAGTTGTTGAACAGTCTTGTCCGTCCAGCCAACCTCGCCGATTCCGCTAAAATTTAGATTTGCAAACACCAGGAAACGACCGGGATAATTGCTTTTTATTTTGTCAACGGATCTTTTCAAGACGTCTCCGTACTGACCACTTAAATTAACCATGGTCACCATGTTCATTTTGTCCATGTCCCGGACCAGTGCACCGAGGTCTTGTGCAGGCATGCTTTGGTGATTGTGTACATCGACGAACGGATACTTTGCTTTAAGTGGTTTATGTGTCGGCACCACGAGTGTTGACACCGGGTTGTATTTTTCGAAATCCATTCTGCCAGACTGTGCGCAGGCTGAAACCGCGAAGAAGAAAACAAAGCAAAAAGTAAATTCTTTTTTGATCATCCAGATAATTTTAATGAAATGAGTAGTACGAGAGCGCCGGGCAGGGTTTTCTCTATACGGAAATATGCCCAAGTTAAGCGAGAAGCGTAGATGAGCAGTAAAAAAACAGGAGAATCACTTCCGTAACCCCGTGGGCACCGCGTAATTTTTTTTCAGGCAGCATCCTTTCGACACGGGTGCCCTTATCTACAGCGGGATCCATAGTCAGCGTTGCGATCGTACAATTTGTGCTTACGATTGGCTTTCAGACATTACTTTTTCAAGCCGTTCTGTTACCAGGTTGTATTCCGTATAACCACTGGCAATCATTACAAATTTGAGTGCTGAAACCTGCACAAAAAGGCACGGATACCCGGTTACATTCAGTTGCTTAACGACGGAAAATTCCTCCCGCGCCTTGTCGCGGTATTCATCGCTATGCATTTTTTGATAAAATTCGTCGGGTAATAGTCCGTGTTCAATGACGAGGTGACGGTACGCTTCATCATCGCACAAATCGCGGCCTTCTTTGAAAAGGGCATCTTCCAGTTGTTTGGCAAACATAACCTGCTTCCCGGGATAGTAATCTTTAAAAACACACAGCGCTACCGCAGGTTTCAATGAATCGGGGTACCAGTCGCTGTCTGATTCGGGTGCCACATGCCATAAATAGTCGCGGCCGAATTGAGCGCCTGTTAGTTGTTCGATCTGCGGGTAAGACGCCCGGATATGAGCGGCCATGGCGTTGATATGAACCGGTTTTTCAGGCAGGATCATTCCGCCGGATAGCACCTCAACACTTATACGATCCCGGAAGCTTTCGCAAAGTCGGTTCATGTTTTCACTAAAACCAAAACACCAGCCGCAATATGCATCATAACAATAGATCAGTGTGTAATTCATCGTTCTGGTAAAGCGATTAAAAATTAAGCGTGTAAATCATCCTGGATTATCTGTTGATGATATCCTGCAAATTGTTCGGTATTTTTTTTTCGAGTGCGCCAAAGTGAATTCCGAAAGTAATGAAATATAAACCCTCATCCACCAATACACCTATTTGAGATACCGGGGTAAAAGAGTTTGTATACCTGAATGATGCAGCCACAAAATATTTATCCCCGTTATACCCAGCCGACCCATTCATGCGGAGGCTAGACTGCCAGTGCATTCCTTTCTCGGTAGTTGTTGCTGACCGCGCATAATGATAACCAAACCCCGGGCCCAGGAACAAAGCGCCTGATATAAAATAAAGGCCTTCCCTGAAAACTTTCGTATACATGTATCCTGGTCGGATGTCCAGATTTACGATTGAAATGGTATGAAGACCTGCCATGTCTTCAAAGATAGATCGGTAAGTGGCATCATACGGAATGATATCACCGGGTTTACCACCTGCACGAATAAAATTTGGATTAATATCGAATAAGAGACCACCTGCGGATTGCAATTGTCTTTGCGAGTAATCATTGATCGCACGCAGCGAAAGCCGACGATGGTTTACATTAATCAGCCAGTACGGACTAAATTTAAACAGGCTGATTGAACTGCGTAACCGGAAATTTTTTTTATCCTGGAGAGCCGCCACGTTTTTATAAAACCCGAATTTTCCGCCAAAGGTATTGGCACCGTTTTCTGTTGCGGCAGCTACCACAAATGAACTGTTATTCGTCTTTCGGTTCACACTTTGCGAGACGGAAAGATTGATGAATTTATAAGAAAGATTTAATCCCAGGTTTAAACCGGTATTGAACGGGAAACTTGCGGTAGGTGGTACAAGCGTATTATCCGGACTGATCTGCAAGCCCGCGCCGGCTTTCTCCAGCGACAGACGGGCAACATACGGCAATTTAAAAGCACCAATGTATTTATCGTCAGCTGTTTGCTGGCACACCACAGAGTACCAGCAAAAAAACGAGAACGTGAGCAGCATGGCCGCTTTAGGAAACGTAGAGGAGGCGATATATTTTGATGGAAAAAGGCTCAATTTCTTTGGAAAGTTTACATAGTAACGGATTTGACAAGCATTCATTGTAGTCGTCACGGAGCATTAATCCTGGTTCCTGTTAATGTTACAGCGACTCCATAGCATCAGGAAAATATCGTACCATATTTCCTGAACTGATCCAGGTAGTATTGAATGTAATGTTCTTTAGTCTTAAGCTTATACTGCATAATAAATCGCGGGTGTGATAAAGGAATGACGCGGTCAAAGATGCCCAATTCTGTATTTAACTGCTGCAGGTATTTAAAGTTTTTACCATCACCCAGGCAAAACAACGCATTGCGGTTTATGCCAAACATGAGCTGTTTGTTTAACCAGTCCACGACAAAAGGTTTCAGGCTTTCCTGCAAACCCTTGTCGTCATAATAATTCATATTTTTCAGGTGTTTGGTAAAACCCAGCGGACTGACAGATGTGATGTAAAACTTTTTGTAAAAGTCAGGCGCGCCACCGAACGCATGAATCATCTCATAAATCAATACAGAGGATAATTCCTGCTTCTTCGGCCAGTTGTTCTTAATGTCGCAAACATCCTGCAGGCGAATAGGGTCAGTAAATGGAATGCCGGTAATGCCGCCACCATGCCGACCCGGGTTAATGCCCATGATCATCCAACGGTCATGGGTATCCGCATAAAATTTATTGTAGAAAGTTTCGCAAATTTTCATTGTCTGCGCATCGGTGAATGGATTCATTACCGCTACGTCCGGCGGCAACGCAAGGGGCAGGTTAAGGTTTGAAATAAACGCTAAAATGTGTTCGGCGAATGTCATTCGGTATTAATAAGTCTCGATGATTAATGGGCTTCCAGCCAGTTTTCGCCGACGCCGATCTCTGCATCAGCCGGCACATCGTTTGGCAGTAACAAAGCCGTCTGCATGCAATGGATAATAATCGGTTTAATGATTTCGACTTCGTCCTTATGTGCATCGAATACCAATTCGTCATGTACCTGCAATAACATTTTGGATTTAAAATTTCTGGCTTTGAACTCCTGGTGGATTTTTATCATAGCCAGTTTTACCATATCTGCAGCGGTGCCCTGGATGGGTGAGTTGATTGCATTTCTTTCTGCATATCCCCTTACAGTAAAGTTGCCCGAGTTGATGTCTTTCAGCCAACGCTTACGTCCCATCAGTGTACGCACAAAACCATGCTCGCGTGCAAAATTGATGGTGTCGTCCATATATTTTTGAATGTTTGGAAATTGCTTTTTGTAGTTGTCGATGATAATTTTTGCTTCTGCCCTTGGAATACCTAAATTCTCAGCGAGGCCAAAAGCGCCCTGCCCGTAGATGATGCCAAAGTTTACGCTTTTTGCCTTGTATCGCATTTCTTTAGTGACTGCACTTTCTTCTACGTTGAACACTTTGGCAGCCGTTGCGGTGTGAATGTCTCTGCGCTGTTTAAATGCTTCGCACATATTTGGATCTGCACTGATGGCAGCAACGATACGTAATTCAATCTGCGAGTAGTCTGCGCTTACCAGCAGGTGATCGCTGTCGCGCGGTATAAACGCCTTACGTACCTCGCGACCACGTTCAGTTCTGATTGGAATATTTTGCAGGTTGGGATTGTTGCTGCTCAGGCGACCCGTTACGGCAATGGTCTGACCATAACAGGTATGTACACGTCCTGTTTTTTTATTGATCATCAACGGCAGTGCGTCAACATACGTTGATTTTAACTTGGTGAGTTCGCGATAGATTAAGATGTCATCCACGATCTGGTTCTGTTGTGATAATTTTTTTAACACATCTTCACCGGTTGCATACTGCCCATTCTTGGTGGTTTTTGCTTTGGGATCAAGTTTTAATTTGTCGAATAGCACTTCCCCGAGTTGTCTCGGTGAGGATAAATTAAATCGTACGCCAGCCTGGCTGTAAACGCTTTCTTCACTGCGTTTTGCTTCGAGCTCAAGTTCTTTTGAATACTCATTGAGGAAGTTCATGTCTACACGCACGCCTTCAAATTCGATGTCGGTGAGTACTTTCACCAGAGGAATCTCCACTTCGTTAAAAACCCTTTCCACTTCGCGGGTCGTGAGCAAGGGGTCGAAGACATTTTTTAACTGGAGGGTGATGTCGGCATCTTCTGCAGCATATTCCTTGATCTTGTCCAGTTCCACATCACGCATATTTCCCTGGCCCTTTCCTTTTTTACCAATCATTTCTTCGATGTGGATCGGTTCATACCCGAGATACTGTGCGCTTAGTAAATCCATATTGCGACGGCCTTCCGGTTCAATCACATAATGCGCAACCATGGTATCGAACAATTTGCCTTTTAATTCAACGCCGTACCATTTGATGACAAGAAGGTCGTACTTTAGATTTTGACCGATCCAGGTTTTTTCCGGATCATCGAAAAGCGTTTTAAAGTATCCCAGGATGATATTTGTTTGTGTGCGATCGGGGGGGCAGGGAACATAATACCCTTCGCCCGGGATGAATGAAAAACTCAGCCCGACCAGCTCTGCATTGTTTGCATCGATACCGGTGGTTTCGGTGTCAAAGGAAATTTCGGTCTGTTGTTTCAGGAGCGTCAGCAATTCTGCAATAGCGGTTTCTCCTTCTACTGCCATATAAGTGTGTGGTGTATTGCTGATGTTTTTTTCAGCAACCAGGCCAACGCCGTCTGCCGGATCAGGCGATGGAACATCATCGGCAGTTTCTGTCTTTACCGGGGGTTTGCTTTTGACGACTACTACATTTCCGAAAAGGTCGGTTTGCGTTCCTTCCGGTGCGCCGGCATAAGGACTAAACTCTTCTCCCAGTACCCGTTTTCCGAGCGCGCGGAATTCGAGTTCAATGAAAATATCTTTTAGCACTTCTTTGTTGAAATCCTTTATCCTGAAATCTTCGTCGTGAAATTTGCATGGCACATCGGTAATGATCGTTGCCAGCTTTTTGCTGAGGATAGCCAGATCTTTCCCGGCACGAATTTTTTCACCCATCGAGCCTTTGATGTTTTCCGCATTTGCCAGCACGTTTTCAAGGGTGCCATAGTCTGCCAGTAACTTTGACGCGGTCTTTTCTCCAACACCTGGAATACCGGGGATATTGTCGATAGCATCGCCCATCAGTCCGAGGATGTCAATTACCTGGGAAACATCTTTGATGTTCCATTTCGCGCATACTTCTTTGGCACCAAGGATTTCTTCCTTACTGCCCTGGTACGGGGGTTTATAGATCTTGATCTTATCAGTGACCAGTTGTCCGAAATCTTTATCCGGCGTTACCATAAATACTTCAAACCCTTCTTTTTCGGCTTGCTGTGCCAGCCCACCGATAATGTCATCGGCTTCGTAGCCATCACATTCAACAACCGGCAGGTTAAACCCACGAATGATCCGTTTAATATCATCCAGCGAGTCTCTTAAATCTTCGGGCGCTTCCTGCCGGTTGGCTTTGTACGCTGCGAAGTCCGAATGGCGTTCTGTAGGTGCACTTGTATCAAATGCCACGGCAAGATGGGTGGGTTTTTCCTTGTTGATCAGGTCAAATAACGTATTGGTAAATCCGAATTGGGCATTGGTATTCCGGCCTTTGGATGTGATGCGTGGATTGCGGATGAGCGCATAGTATGCGCGGTAAATGAGCGCAAGCGCATCCAGCAGGAATAGTTTTTTCTCCATTCCGCTAAGTTAGTAAGTATGGCGGATAAACGACCGGTGCTTTCACCTCATGCCAGGCCGCTATTTTTTCATCTCTGCCAGCGTTTTTTGCATGTTGAACATTTCATCACGTAAGCGCGCCGCTTCCATGAAGTCGAGGTCTCTGGCAGCTTTTTCCATTTCTTTCTTTACCTTTCCAATAGCCTTTTGCATCTGCGGGATCGTCTGGTAGCTTTCCTGGTCTTCGGCCGCCACGGTCGCTGAGCCGTCGTTTACTGCATAACTTGATTCCGGGTTGTACCCCTTGATTTCCAGCACCGAAGATTGCGCAAATACCTGCTCCTTACTTTTTATGATGGTGCGTGGCGTAATGCCGTGTTCAACGTTAAACGCAACCTGTTTTTCGCGACGACGGTCGGTTTCATCAATTGTTTTCTGCATGCTCTCGGTCATCTTGTCGGCATAAAAGATCACCAGGCCATCTACATTTCTGGCCGCACGGCCAGCTGTCTGGGTGAGTGATTTTTCATTGCGGAGAAACCCTTCTTTGTCTGCATCGAGGATGGCGACGAGGGACACTTCCGGCAGGTCTAGACCTTCCCGCAGCAGGTTTACGCCGACCAGCACGTCAATCTCGCCCAATCGCAACTGCCGCAGGATCTCTACGCGTTCGAGGGTATCTACTTCGCTGTGTATGTATTTTGATTTGATGTTGATACGGGCCAGGTATTTATCCATTTCTTCTGCCATCCGTTTGGTCAGCGTGGTAACCAGAACACGGTCTCCTTTTTTTATCCTTTTATCAATCTCGTTGAGCAGGTCATCTACCTGGTTGATGCTCGGCCGGATCTCTATCGGTGGTTCAAGCAATCCCGTTGGGCGCACCACTTGCTCGACCACTACCCCGCCCGTCTTCTCGAGTTCATAATCTCCAGGGGTCGCCGAGACGTAAATAGTCTGGTGCAACATGGATTCAAATTCGTGGAAATTAAGCGGGCGGTTGTCGAGCGCGCTCGGCAGTCGGAATCCATAATCGACGAGGATCAGTTTTCGGCTGCGGTCTCCGCCGTACATGCCACTTACCTGCGGCACCGTCTGGTGGCTTTCATCTACGATGCATAAAAAATCTTTCGGGAAGTAATCGAGCAGGCAGAACGGCCTGGAACCCGGGGTGCGGCGATCGAAAAAGCGGGAGTAGTTTTCAATGCCATTGCAGAAACCAAGTTCACGGATCATTTCCACATCATAGTTCACGCGCTCGCTGATGCGCTGTGCCTCAATGAACTTACCGGTACTTTTAAAATAGTCTACCTGTGCGGCGGTTTCATCCTGTATCTCGGCTAGCACTTGCTGCAGCATGTCTTTTGGTGCGAGGTAAAGATTCGCAGGAAAAATGGCGGCATCATTCAACCTGGCGATTCGTTTGCCCGTAGAAAGTTCCAGTGTTTCGATGCTTTCAATTTCGTCACCAAAGAAAGTCACGCGCAGTCCATGATCGACGTAGGGAAGATTAATGTCTACTGTATCTCCTTTCACGCGGAAGCTGCCACGGCCGAAGTCACCTTGGGTACGCGTGTACAATGCGTTCACCAGCCCATGCAGGAAGCCCTGGCGAGACGTGATCTGCCCCTCCTGAATCCGCGTGATGCCATTCTCAAATTGCACCGGGTTGCCGATGCCGTAAATGCAACTTACGCTGGCAACGATGATGATATCGCGGCGCCCACTTAATAATTGGGTCGTGGCATGCAGCCGGAGTTTATCCAACTCTTCGTTGATGGACAGATCCTTCTCTATATAAACATCACTTACCGGCATATACGCTTCCGGTTGGTAATAATCATAATAACTCACAAAGTAGCCAACGGCATTGTCAGGAAAAAACTGTTTAAACTCACCGTACAATTGTGCCACAAGCGTTTTGTTATGCGTGAGCACCAATGTTGGTTTTTGAACATGCTGGATGACGTTAGCCACGGTAAATGTTTTACCTGAACCGGTAACCCCGAGTAGCGTCTGAAACTTTTCGCCTTCCAGGAGGCCTTGTGTCAGTTGCTGGATTGCCTGTGGTTGATCGCCCGCCGGTTGATAGGGAGCCTGAATTTTAAATGCCATAAATATAAATAGAGATTACCTGCAATTTAATTTATTTGGCCGTTGAACAGGCGATAAATGTTGTTAAGGATTGACGCTGTATTCGGGCATGCATTTCCGTGGTGGATGTCTTTAACAGCAGGCGTTATTCTTTGTTCCGGCGCGCGCTCCGGCGTTGTCTTGGCGTTTGTGGTATTTCTTTACCTGCTGAATCCGTAACCGTTTTGCCACTGTTTTTTTTCAAAGCAATCCTAAACGGGTCCCAGCTAATTTTAGTCTTGCCATTTTCGTCGGTTTTTGCGCGCAGCCGCACACTGACACCCGTTCTGCTGTCAACGCCTTTATTCTTTAATTCAAAGCTTTCACCGCGTTTGGCCAGGTTGCTGAGCGGCACCTGGATACTCAGGTCTGTGCCTTTTTTTACATCATAAATACCTTCCACGAACATGGTCATAACGGTCGATTGAATCTCCATGCGGTTTACTGTAAACCGGGAACCATTTACTTCCAGTTTTTCTTTTAGTTCGGCAAATCGGATGTTCGAAAAGTCCCTGTTTTTAAAGGCAACCTGCGAAATATTTTTAAGTGGTTCGAAGTCGTTCAACTCCCCATTTTTTAAGCTTATATTAACGACACCATTAAGGCTGTTCTCAACCACCTCTGCCTTGCTGCTGACCAGGCCGTTGATATCGATGTCTGCAGATAAACGGCCCTTTAGGTTTTTATCGATGATGCCGTCCTGTCCGAAATTATTAAATTCCGAAAACACCTTCGTGATGTCGACATTTTCCATGTTGGATTTCAACCGGATGCGGTTATTGTCTGCTTCTTCCACCAGGCTGCCATTCATGGTAACGCTGCCGCCCGAATGTTGTACTTTGACATTTGTAAGCGCTAACATGCGGTCTGTCAGTTGCAGGGAGGCGGCGAGGTTGGTTGCTGCGAATTTTTTATAGATCAGGCGATCTGCATTTAATTGCAGGGCAACGCTACAGTCATTCAGCATGCGATCGATGCGGTTTGCCAACTTAATAAATCTCTTTTTAGCGGAGCGTTTTGATGCGGCGCTTGAGCGTCTGCTTAGAAAAGAGGTAAAATCACCCATGTTTAGTCGCGTAGAAGCGATGTTCCAGCTCAGCAACATTTTTTCCGGGGACCTGTCAATGAGGGAGGTGAGGTTTTTAGCGGTACCGTTCATCACCAGTTGACTGTTGCCAATCTCGGTTTTTAATTGTTTTATAAATACATCCTTGTCTTCAAAAACGATACTGCCGCTGCAGTTATCCATTAGCAGGTTGCGCGGTACATACCTGATCCCTGCGTCAGCGAGCCTGATCGTTCCAAAAATGCTCGCACTGGCAGTGTCTCCTTCCAGAACCGATCCCCGGTATCGCAAATCAGCCTTACAACGGCCTTTGGTAAATTCGATCGACGTTCCGAGTGTTTCATTGATTTCGGGAAGATCCAGGTCAGCGTGAATATCACAACTAATAATGGGGTGCTTCAGGTTTTTGATGGTTACGGAGTCTGAACGGCAGGGAATGTTTTCAACCCTTCCTGAAAAGCCCGTAAAATAGAAGCCAGAATTTTGATCAACTTTCGTATCGTGAGGTGACAGCTGGTTGGTAAACCGCGCGGTAAAGGATGCCTCTGTAACTTCTGCAAAAGAGGTGAGGATATGGTTGTTGGAAACCTTCGCCTCGATGTTTACGAGCGGGATCCGGTTTGGCAATGCCCTGCCGTCAATGATGGCTCGAACATTAAAAGGGTTTTCAATGCTAAAGCTATCCAGTTTACTGCTGATGTTGTTAGTCAATAAGGCCCCGGTTCGTTTGTAATCAATATTTTTTGATGAAATATCCAGGTAGTACAAAGGTGGCTTGCTGCCGAATGCAAACTGGCCGGAAAATGTAAAGGGGTGATCATCCACTTCCATGACAACACGATTGAAAACAAGTTTCTTATCAGGCTTGTCAAATTCCAGCCTGAATTTACCGGCAAGGGTTTTCTCTTTTATAAAACTGCCATTATCGTTATTGAACACGAGCGCATGGACAAGCATTCTTGTCCTGATGTCAAAGAGAAATTTATCGTCGCGATTGCGCGTATTGCAATCAAGCGAGCGCACATCAACATCGTACAATTTACCGCGATCCTTTTGGTCAATGACCAGGCGTACCCGCCTGAGTTCAAGGTCGGGTGCCTTCGGTGCCGTATTAGAGGGCTGGCCGCTGCTGTCTTTTGACTTTACATCGAACAGGTATGCATTTGAATAACCGCTGCTGTCGCTAAAAAGATAAATCGACGCATCGTTGATGATCACTTTTGTGATTTCCGGGTTTCCTGAAAAGAGGCTGAACAACTGGAGCCGGATAAATACTTTATTTGCGTTTACGAGATCGTGATGATGCTGATTCCACATCGTATCGCGTACAACGACTTGTGAAAGCCGCAACGAAACATTGGGAAAAGTACTGAGGAGGCTTGGTTCAAGGTCGCCGAGTTTTATTTCGCCCTTGATCGTATGGTTGAGCTCGGTAATTACCTGGCTCATCAGTTTTTTCTTGTTGACCAAAACATACGCCCAGATAAGCATCCACAGGATAATAAATATTCCCACCAGCCACAGTAGCACCTTTAGTCCGTTGCGCAATATTGTTTTCAAGATAATGACATTTATGGCTGAAGCGTTGCTTTTAAAACTGCGATCAATGAATCTTTTCAGAAGGCATGCCTTAAAAACGATTAATAAACAGGTTACCTATCATCTAACGCAATAGCGTAAAAATTATGCAAAAGCCAGTCCCGTTCGTGCCTTTTTGTTGCCGGTTAGAATCGTCTTTTGATATAGGTACTGTAATCTGGTAGCACCACGTCATATTCTTCTTCCATCAGCGGTGAAGTAAAAATAAAATCGGCTGTTGCTTTGTCACAGGCAACCGGTATGTTCCAGACTACAGCGAGCCGCAACAACGCGCGAACATCGGGATCATGAGGTTGTGCTTCCATGGGATCCCAAAAGAACACAAGGATATCGATCGTTCCATCTGCAAGTTTTGATCCCACCTGCTGGTCTCCCCCCAGGGGTCCGCTCAGGAATTTTGTTACCGGCTGCCCGAGCGCGAGCTCCAGCAAAGCGCCGGTGGTGCCGGTTGCAAATAGTTCATGGCGTGAGCGCATCTCGCGAATTGAGGTCGCCCATTGTATAATTTCCGCTTTTTTGTTGTCATGCGCGACAAGCGCTATCCTCTTTGTCCGGTTTAGTTTCTTGATTTGCATGAACGGGTTGTTTTGGAATGCGTGTGGTTGCAGAAAGTGGTTCCAATATAAAACAATTTGATCTGATCAACGGCACAGTAAGGCCCGATGCTGCTTGCGCACTTTGTGTTTTTACAAAATGCTAACAGTCGCTTTAAAATAGGATTCCAGCAAGTAGCGTTAAGGACTTCCATTATTCAGTCATCGTAAACGGAGATAACCTGGTAAAATTCATTATATATTTTTTTATGCTGACCTGTTCCGCTGCCGCTTTTAGCCAGGAAGCAGGAACGGTTTCTATGGAGCTAAGTGGAGGTTCTTCGGTTGCCGAAGCCTGCCTGCTTGATACGCCGGTTTTCAAAGACAATAAAATATTGCTGCGGTGGAAATATTCGGGGCGGACGCCGCCCGATTTTTACATCATAGAACGAAGTTCGGATGAGCGACAGTTCCAAACGGTGGGGGTGCTGCGACCCAATGATGATAATATATCGTTCAGGTTTGTAGACGAGGGGCCGGCAGCCTTGAAAAATTTTTACCGCATTAAAGCAGGTTCCGCCACAGGACCTAACTTTTACTCGGTGACCGTTGCTGTGGAAGGCCCGGGCTTTATCTGCAAAATTTATCCCAACCCCGCAGATAAAATACTAATCATTCGATCCGATATCGAAGGTGAACTCCGGGTACATGACGGCGGCAACAGGCAACGAATGTTTCTGCCCGTTCAACGTGGTCTGCAGAGTATGGATGTTTCCCGGCTTGAAAAAGGTTTCTACATCATTACGATCATCGATAAACTTTCTCATAAAATATACCGGGAAAAACTGATTAAGGATTAATGCAGGTATTTCGAGTAGAAATACGCAAATTAGCGCAACCTCTTGCAGGAGTAGTTAGAAATGGTTATTATTGCAACGGTTTTTCATAGGATATTGGATTTTAAAACGGGGTTGAATTTCTATTCTGACCCCTTTTTTATGCCCCCGCGTGAATCGCTTATTGCCTGCTCTTAAAAAACAAAACCGCTTACATCCACAGAAGCCGTTTATCAAAACAAAAACGGCTTCCATCTACTGAAGCCGTTTGTATCACTAACCCATCTTTCAAAAAGTTCATGCAGGATATGGCCTGCATACCTCATTATACATTAAGAAGCTGCTGCTTCTGCAATTTTTGTACGGATTTTAGTTTCAAGTTCCGCGGCCAGTTCAGGATTGTCCTGTATAAGTTGTTTCACAGCATCCCGGCCCTGCCCTAGTTTTGTAGTATCGTAGCTAAACCAGCTCCCGCTTTTCTGAATAACACCCAGTTCAACACCCATGTCGATTATTTCGCCCATTTTACTGATGCCTTCGCCAAAAATGATGTCGAATTCGGCCTGGCGGAAGGGCGGGGCTACTTTATTTTTCACCACTTTAACCTTCACCCGGTTACCCACTGCTTCATCACCATCTTTGATTTGCGCCATCCGTCGGATATCAAGCCGGACAGAAGCATAAAATTTAAGGGCATTACCACCGGTGGTTGTTTCGGGATTACCAAACATAACACCGATTTTTTCGCGCAGCTGGTTGATAAATATACAGATGGTGTTTGTTTTACTGATGGTGGCCGTCAATTTACGAAGCGCCTGGCTCATCAGCCTGGCTTGCAGCCCCATTTTACTGTCACCCATTTCACCTTCCAACTCGCCTTTGGGTACAAGTGCAGCAACGGAATCGATTACTACAACGTCTACGGCTCCCGATAGTATCAGGCGATCGGCAATTTCGAGTCCCTGTTCTCCATAATCCGGTTGAGATATAAGCAGGTTGTCAACGTCGACACCCAATTTTCTTGCGTATGCACTGTCAAACGCATGTTCTGCATCGATGATGGCGCACATGCCACCTTTCTTCTGCGCTTCCGCGATGACATGAATAGCCAGCGTTGTTTTACCCGAAGATTCAGGGCCGTATATTTCTACCACCCGACCCTTTGGCAATCCGCCAATTCCCAATGCTACATCCAGTCCGATCGAACCAGTTGAAATAACTTCCTGCGGTTCCTGCGAGCGTTCATTCATCATCATAACGCTTCCTTTCCCAAAATCTTTATCGATCTTATCAATCGTTAATTTGAGCGCCTTGAGTTTTTCTACATTTGACATAGCTAAAAATTTTCCAAATTTATTGAATGGGTAAAGTTACCGTTTTTTATTTATGCACACTAATAATTTTAGCAGGGAAAAGCTAACATATTTGGTTTTGAATGTTCACTAACAACTGCGCGAAATTCCTTTAAAACCGGCAGGGCAAACGATTCCTCATCTTCTGATTCCTATTCACTGTCCAGACCGCCTCATTGCTTAACTCACTTTTTCCCTGCCGGCAATAACAAAGTAAACGCATAAATATGCGGGAAACTACCGCTAAACAACCCTTTTATTGGGAAAGGTCGCCAACAATAAAAGCAGCCCGTGTGGCTGCTTTTATTGTTCAATTAACGCATCGTCAGGATGTTTGTCCATGTTCCTCATTGTAATTTTTTTCCGCTTCCTGCGCCTTTTCAAAATCAAGCACCACGCCATTGATACAGTAGCGCAAACCGGTTGGGGGTGGCCCGTCGTCAAAAACATGACCCAACTGAGATTTACACCTTCCGCACATCACTTCCTTGCGTACCATCCCGTATGCGCGGTCGGATTCATAAATGACACTGGTCGTGCTTATCGGTTCATAAAAACTTGGCCAGCCACAACCACTTTCAAATTTTGTATCGCTTTGAAAGAGTGCGTTGCCGCAGGCGGCACAGTAATAAGTACCTATTTCGTGAGAAGTCTCGAAAGCGCTCGTAAAGGGCCGTTCAGTACCTTTCTGGCGCGCAACCTGGTATACATTGGACGGCAGGATCTTTTTCCATTCCTGTTCGCTCAGGGTTACCGGGCTTGAATCTGTTTTTGAGTAAACGGGGTTGGCATTTGTTTGTTCAGAATCCATATGACGTGGTCTTGTTTATATTGGTTAAAAATAGACGTGCTAATAGTAGACAAGGTATTTAAGCGCCTTTCAACATCTGTATACTCGTAAATAACAAATTTACCAGGCAATGGTTGAATCGCTTTACCTGCAATCGAACACCCGTTCTCCGCCGCAAAATCTCTTATTTGGATGCCCTCAATCGAATGTATACCAGTCTTCCCTATATTTACCAATATAATTCTAAAATTTAATCCTTCAAATTGTAACTCTTTTATTGACAGAGGTTTCCTCAAAAGTTTTGAAATTATATGTTTAATCTAATTCTGTTTGGTCCTCCTGGTAGCGGAAAAGGCACACAATCTGAAAAACTGATTGGAAGGTATGGCTTAAAACACCTTGCCACCGGCGACCTGTTACGCAGTGAAATCGGCAATCATACCCGGCTGGGACTCGAGGCGAAAATGTATATGGATAAAGGTGCGCTCGTGCCTGATGAAGTCGTGATCGGTATGATCAGCGAGGCGTTATCGGCCAACAGGGACGTTAACGGCTTTCTTTTTGACGGCTTTCCCCGCACGGAAGCACAGGCGCTGGCGCTCGATCACCTGCTGGCAGAACACGACACGGCCATTCACGTCGTACTCGCATTGCAGGTCGAGGAACCGGAGTTGATCAACCGGCTATTAAATCGCGGTTTAACATCCGGCAGAACAGATGATGTCAGCGAAGGCGTCATCAAAACGCGCATCGCTGAATATCATAAAAAAACATCTGCGGTAGCCGATTATTACAACCAGTTCGACAAAGTAGTGCATGTGCCCGGCCAGGGAAGTGTGGATGAAATCTTTGACAGGCTATGTGAACAAATTGATCACCGCCAGGTAAAAGCGGTTTAACCGATCGGGAGGCTTTATGCTTATTTTGCGCATCCCTAACCATTGCCTAATTTTGGCACTCAAACACGTACGATGACCATTCATAAAGAAGGGTACAAAACAATTGTGATTGCCGCCATCGGGTTTGCCGTTATAAACCTGGTGTCTTTTTATTTCATCAGTTTTTCTGCGCCGATCCTGAGCTGGCTGATCTTCCTGGTGACGCTTTCATTATTGATTTTTGTCATTTCTTTTTTCCGCATCCCATCCAGGATATTAACTATTGATGATGGCAAGATTATTTCGCCCTGCGATGGCAAGGTGGTGGTGATCGAAGAAGCGTTCGACACTGAATATTTTAAGGAGAAAAGACTGCAGATCTCGATCTTCATGAGCCCTGCCAACGTGCACGTCAACCGCAACGTAGTAAGCGGCGAAGTGGTATACAGTAAATACCATAAAGGTAAATACCTCGTTGCGTGGCACCCGAAATCCTCTACTGAAAACGAACGCCACAGCGTAGTGATCAGCCAGAACGGCGTGGAGGTCATGGTAAAACAAATTGCAGGCGCCGTTGCAAAGCGGATCGTCAATTACCTAAAGGTTGGTCAGCAGGTAACACAGGCATCGGAAATGGGTTTTATAAAATTCGGCAGCCGCGTGGACCTTCTCCTGCCGGTGAACGCCGTGGTGGATGTGCAGATGAACCAGGTGGTTCGGGGTGGGATTACGGTGATTGCAACCCTATAAGAGGCTATCAGCTATCAGCAGTCAGCTATCAGCCAGCACTTCGGTTGCTACGCAACCTCTCGTAGCTTCCTTTATAAAATGTCTTCTAATTCTTTAAGCGAATAGATCGTGTAGGTCGGTTTCAGGGTGGGTACTATGTTGAGGTGATTGACATAAATATGATCCATCCCGGCATTGATGGCGCCCTGGATGTCGGCTTCCATGCTGTCGCCGATCATAATACATTCGTCGCACTGCGACCTGGTCTTTAACAATGCATAGTCGAAGATCTCTTTGTTCGGTTTGAGGCTGTTGCTACACTCTGAGGTAATAACTTCAATAAAGAAATGATCGATGCCGGAGTATCTAAGCTTGCTATGCTGCGTTTCCTCAAAACCATTTGTGATAAGATGAAGCTGGTATTTTTTGTCGGTGAGGTATTGCAGCACCTCCACGGTGTGTGGAAACAACGTATTGCGTTTCGGCAGTGCATGCAGAAAACCGGTACCCAGTTTCCGGGCCAGCGTTTCATTGCCTACTTTAAAATCGAGCATGGCCAGCCACATTCTTTTCCACCGAAGATCGTCTGCCTTGATGGTGCCACTGCGATAACGTGCCCACAGCAGTTCGTTGTGAATGAGGTATCGTTTGTGGAATAATTCGAAATCGTCTATCCCCAGTTTTTCCAGCTCGTAGTTGTCAAAAAGTTCCTGCAACGTCAACCGGCTATTGGTGTCAAAATCCCACAAAGTATGGTCCAGGTCAAAAAATAAATGTTTGTATTTCATCCGCAATCAATAACAGGTGCTCAACAAATATAAATTGTTTGGTGTTGTGAGCACTGGATAATCCGCTAATTTTAGCTGTTCCGCTTAATACATTTTATGAATATTATAATTACGGGTGCCAGTAAAGGCATTGGAAAAGCCGTTGCCGAAAAGTTCGCCGCCAACCACCACAACCTCATTCTCTGCGCACGTGGCGCGTTGCCATTGTACAACACGATGGAGGCGTTGCAGACCGCTTTTCCGGATATCACCATTAAAGCAAAACCCGTTGACCTGGGTAACAGGGACCAGGTGAGAGAATTTGGCAACTGGGCTATACAGGAGGCATCTCTGATGAACGGTGGCGGTGTGGATGTATTGATCAACAACGCCGGGCAGTTTGTCCCCGGCAGTATCCATAACGAGGCGGAAGGCGCCCTGGAGCAAATGATCGAAGTGAACGTGTACAGTGCTTACCACCTTACGCGTGTGCTGCTGCCCGCGATGATGGAACGAAAAAGTGGTCATATTTTTAACATGTGTTCCGTCGCCTCCGTGGCGGCCTATGCAAACGGAGGTGCCTACAGCATCAGTAAGTTTGCACTGCTGGGTTTTTCAAAAAATTTACGGGAAGAAATGAAGCCGTTCGGGGTGAAAGTGACCGCCGTGATTCCGGGTGCCGTATACACCGATTCGTGGAGCGAGAGCGGGATTTCTCCACAGCGTATGATGGACGTGAATGACATAGCAGAGATGATATATACAACATCGCAGTTGTCTGCGGGTGCGGTGGTAGAAGACATTATGCTGCGCCCGCAACTGGGCGATTTATGATGGCTACCTGTACTTTAACTGACATTTAACCGCTTCCGGGGCCGTAAGCGAGCGCCGCAAAATCTATCTTTGCATTATGCTTGTTAAGGATGGTATAATATGCACTTAAAAAACACCCGAATAGAAAAAAATCTACTTCAGTTATTTGCGACGCTTACGCTCCTGGTTTGCTCCCTGGCTGGCTCTGCACAGGCCAGGTTTAATACGGTCGTGAACGAAACGCATCCAGGCCTGCAGGATTATGTGCAGGTAGAATATACGATTGAGAACGCTAAATCGGTTGAAAAGATCGAACCTCCAGCATTTAAAAATTTTCGCATCATCCAGGGACCTATTCAGTCAAACGGCATGAGCATCATGAACGGGGTGCTTTCTCAATATAAATCGCTTACTTATATCCTGCAACCTGTTAGTACGGGGCGGTTGATCATTCCCGGCACGATTGCAGTGATCGATGGAAAGTCGGTGCAATCGCAGGCGGTTGCCATCGAGGTGACCAGGAAGGGGAACGGGAATTCCGGCAACAGCGGCAATGGCAATAGCCTGATGCCTTCGATGCCGGCGTTCCCGCAGGATGAACCGGAAGTGGAAGAAGAATACCGTTTGCGCCCGGGAGAATCCATTCTTGAAAAAATCAAAAAGAATATTTTCGTCCGAGCGGATGTCAATAAAACAAGCTGTTATGAAGGAGAGCCTATCGTGGCAACGTTCGAGCTTTGTTCGCGGCTGCGCTCCGAGTCGAAAGTGCTGAAACGGCCCTCACTGAATGGCTTCAGCGTGCTTGACATGATAGAGCCGGAATCAAATCGTCCAACGGTACAGATAATCAATGGCAAGGCGTTTAATGTGCACGTTATCCGAAAAACGCAATTGTTCCCGTTGCAAGCGGGAAACTTTGAAATTGACCCGGTTGAACTGGAGAACACCGTAAAATTTATCAAGCCGGGAACTGATGGCAATTCGTCCCGCAGCCCGATGCAGCAATTCATGGATGAATTTATGAGTGGTAGGGCAAATGGAGAGGTAGTGGAACAATCGTTCAACCTGGGTAGCAAACCCATTGCCATCACCGTGAAGCCATTGCCATTGGCCAACAAACCCGAGGGGTTTAATGGTGCAGTCGGCAAATTTTCGTTACAAGTGGATGGCAAACAAAAAACGGTTGCCGCAGGCGAAGCGGTTTCCCTGAAAGTTGCAATCAGGGGCCAGGGCAATTTTAATATGATCAATGCGCTGACCCTGCAGTTCCCTGATCATATGGAAGTCTACGACCCGGTCATCAAGGAAGCCGTTGATAAAACAATTTATCCACTGTCAGGCTCCAAGACATTTACGTATACGTTCATCGCCAAAGACACCGGAAACTTTATCATTCCAGCCATTTCATTTTCTTATTTCGATCCGGCAGATGCGCTGTATAAAACGGAAACCTCTGATTCGTTTAAGATCCAGGTAACACCTGCCTTAAAAAAGAAGGGATTAATCGGCAAAATTTTCCGGCCCGCAGCGGATGCCTCACCGGTACACTGGCTTGATGCCATTTCGGTGAACATGCTGATCTCCATACTAGCTCTGATTTTCGTCGGTGGCCTGGCGCTTTTTCAATGGAGTAAATCGAGGCGTACACAACGTCCACCCCCCATACCGGTAGCCACCGCTTCGGCACCCCTTAAAGTTCAACACACGCAACCGGAATACTCGCTGATCAATGCAAAACGCGCCATGGAAGATGGACAGAGCCAGCTCTTTTACAGTGAAGTAAATAATACCATCTGGAAAGAACTCAAGGATAGGGTTCATATTCCGTCTACTGAACTCAATAAATATAACGTGGTTACGCAATTGGAATTGAAAGGCGCGAGCCCTGTGCTCACCCGGCAATTGAAGGAGGTATTGCAAGAATGTGAAATTGCATTATATACACCCGTACATAGTATCACTGACATGCAGGAAACGTTGGACAAGGCAGAGATCCTGATCAAAGATTTCAGGAGGACGTTCGTTTGATTGTAACACCGCAGCGTGCAAAAGCCTGATATGATCAACTATAGATGCTTCAGCATAACAGGGTTGGACTATTCGCTGAATTTATATCCAACACCCCGCACCGAATGAAAATATTCCGGGTTGCGGCTGTCTTCCTCAAAATATTTACGGAAGCTGAGAATGAAATTGTCGATGGTGCGGGTGGTTGGATATACATTATATCCCCACACGGTTTGCAGGATCTTTTCGCGTGGCACAACCTCATTCTTGTTTTCGATCAGCAACTTCAGCAGCATCGTTTCTTTTTTACTGAGCTGGATACGTTCTCCTGATTTAATCACTGCTTCCTGTGCCTTGAAATCAATCACATTTTTACCAAACGCATAGGTTTCCCCCACATAATCCTTGTCAAGTAATTTTTTGTTTTTGACGATCAGCTTTTGGATACGAAGCAGGAGTTCTTCTAGGTTGAAGGGTTTGGTCAGATAATCGTCGGCACCCTTTTTTAAACCAAGCACACGGTCGGCACTGTTATTTTTTGCGCTCAGGATGAGTACGGGTACCGCGTTGTTCTGCACACGGATCGTTTCAAGGGCAGTTATGCCGTCTATCTCGGGAAGCATCAGGTCCAGTATGATCAGGTCAAAATATTCATCTTGCAAAGCCTGCAAAGCCTTGGTTCCATCGTAAGCAGATGTTACCTCATATCCTTCCAGCTCCAGGTTCAGCTTGAGCGCTTCGTGCAGGTTTTCTTCGTCTTCAACAAGTAATACCGATGGTCTTTTGATTCCAATGGTCATAACACATGTAATTTAGGATGCAGCCGTTGCAGCCGGTCAACCCATAAAACGGATACAGAAATCGCTGCCCTGTGGTTTGTTGTCCAGGACAAAAATTTCGGCCCCGTGATCCCGGGCGATTTTGCTGCACAAATATAAGCCTAACCCGGTGCCCTTTGTTTTTCGCACGGTTTCATTGCCGAGCCGGTAAAAACGGCCAAAGATTTTTTTCTTTTCCTGATCGGGAATTCCCGGTCCTTCATCCTTGATATGCAACTCGATACCACCTGCAATTGCCGACAAATTGAAGATGATGCCGCTGGTTTTGGAAGAATATTTTATGGCATTATCGAGCAGGTTGTTAACCATGATCTGTAATAGCAAGGCGTCACCCGTAATCGCGAGATCATCCTCGATATTTATTTCCCAGATATTTTCCGGGTAACGGTGTCTGAAATCGTTTACACAACCTAACGCCAATAACGAGAAATCTAATTCCTCGCGGATCAGTTTGTAACGCCGTGCATCCAGTTGCGCCGAGATCAGGATATTGTTTGTAAGTGTGTTAAGCCGCTCCGTTTCCTGTAGGGTCATCAGCAACATTTTCTGCTGCTTCTTTTCGTCGAGTTTATGTTTTAGCAGCGTTTCGAGGTTGAGCTTGGTAACGGCGATTGGGGTTTTTAACTCATGCGTAATGGCCATCATAAAATTCTGTTGTTGAAGTGACAGTTTTAGCTGGCGACGAACTGCGCCGTAAACAAAACCTGCCCCGACGAGGATGCAAAGCAAAAAGGTAAAACCTTCGTACACGTTCCGCCGCGATTTACTCATTTCATCGGTGCGGATAGAAGCCTCTTTCTCAAGATAAGATGGATCATCCTGTTTGAGTTCCAGGAGTTTAAAATTTGCCATCTGGTGGTTCTGCTGTTGAAGTGCGATAAACCACCATACGAGTGCAGCTACGATATAAAGAAGCAGGAACCAGTAAACAAGGGTAGCAATCGCAAGTCCTTTATTTTTTATCAACTTCATCGGGGATTCAGAAAGATTGGGTTTTTTCTAAACGCAGGCCCACGTTGAGCACGTGTTCCAGCGGATCCTCGCGCATGATCTGTTGCAGGATGAACTGGTACTCCCCCAGTTTCGTGAACTTTGTGCTGGGCTGGATCAGGATTCTGCTTTCAAAAATATCATCCATGCCGGTACCCAGCCAGCCATGATCATTGGTTGCCAGCGTCAGATCGTACTGTTCTGTTTTTTTTACCGGGTCGCCAGGCGCTATTACGGTACACTTTACCCATACATTGCTGTAATTGTAAGCATCCGTATGGCGCATGACGATAAACACATTGTAAAGCGACGTGGTATCTTCAATCACAAATTTTACAGTCGGCGTTACCTTGCTATTCCACTCCTGGTTTTTAAAGGATATATTTTTTTCCAGCACATCCAGCTTCGTGCATGCCACCAGGGAAAGACAGCAAAGCGCGATGAGACCGGCTAATACTTTGATCATAACGAAAGGTTGTTGTTCGCAGGTGTTAACCTATAAAACGTTTAAGATCTGTTCCTTCGCCTTTTCCAGTTCGTCTTTCATCACCACGACGAATTTCTGGATGGCAGAATCATATGCCTTGGCACCAGTGGTATTGATCTCCCGGCCGATCTCCTGTAAAATAAAGGAAAGCTTTTTGCCTTTTTCCTCATTCGGCTCTTCGAGGATCGCTTTAAAATAATCACAGTGATTTCTCAATCTCACCTGTTCTTCGGTGATGTCGATCTTTTCAATGTAGTAGATCAACTCCTGTTCGAGGCGGTTCTCATCATAGTTTTCCTTGCCGGCATGTTCTTCCAGCAACTTCACCAGCCCTTCGCGAATGCGTTGCTGGCGCAAGGGCTCCAGCGCAATCACTTCCTGCTGTTGCAAGAGGATATTTTCAATGCGTAATAACAGTTCTTTTTGTAGCGACTTTCCTTCATCCTCGCGATGTGCATTTACATTTGACAAGGCCACGTCAATCACCGATTTAAACTGCTGCCACTCTTCATCCGAAAGCGTGTCGCCAGTCGGTGTAATCACTTCGGGGAGTTTGAGCAGGGAACTTAAGATCGTGGAATGATCGAGGTTTAATTCATCAGCAAGTTGCGCCACGGGCTGGTAATACGCTTTAATCAGATCGATATTGATCGTCACCGGTTTTGATGAACCGGTTTGTTTGAGGTTGATGCTGCAGTCAACCGAGCCGCGACCGAGTTTTTCGGAAAGGATCCGGCGTATATCGAATTCAAATGGTTTTAGAAAAGCAGGCATTTTTAGCTGAAGTTCAAATTGCTTTCCATTAAGAGATTTAATTTCAATCAAAATGGTTTTATCACCCACTCTCTGTTCAGTTCTTCCAAAGCCTGTCATTGATTTCAGCATTATAAAAAATTTTTAGCAAGATAACGAATAAAGGCTCAGTGTCCCTCATTGAAGCCGCTGTATCCGGTATTCCGGCAGGTGTCTGTACTATTTCTAATGGGCAATTATTTTGCCAGGAGGCGCAATGAAGTATATATTTCATGCCTGTCCAGTTCCCGCATCTCACCTGGTTTTAAATCGCCCAACACCAGCTGTTCTATGCGGTGGCGTACCAATCGAAGTGTTGGATATCCGGTTTGTGCAGTCATCTTCCGAACCTGGCGGTTCTTGCCTTCGGTCAACACCAGGTTGATCCAGCTCGTAGGTATCTCTTTGCGAAAACGGATTGGCGGATGGCGCTCGTGAATGGCAACATCGGGTGGCAGGAATTCTGCCGCAGCCGGCCTGGTTTGATATGATTTTCCATCAACGGAAATGGTGCAGCCGTCGCGAAGTTTTTGCAGCGCGGGCTCATCGATCCGGCCTTCTACCTGCACCCAATACGCTCGCTGGTGTTTGAAGGATGGATGAAGGAGTTTGTAATTCAGCGACGCGTCATTGGTGAGCAACAGCAGTCCCTCGCTATCATAGTCAAGCCTGCCGACCGGATACACATCCATGGGCAGATTAAATATATCCTTCAGGGTCTTTTTTGCCATTGTTGTCCCACCGTCCGTTGGAACAGTGAACTGTGAGAGCACGAGGTAGGGCTTGTATAGGATGAAGTATCGCGTCACGAAAGGAGATAAGATTAAGTAAGCAACGAAGCTAAAATAGCTACAGCGTTGCTTCGGGTTAACCGATAAAAAAAGCCCGAAGAGTAATTCGGGCTATATGTAGATGGGTTAGTAAGTACCAGGAAATGAATTTCCCTACACAATATTAAAAATAATTTTCCCTAACTAAAAAAAAATCGAAAATTATTTTATGCACATTTTTAACAGAGCTGTGGATAAGCTTCACCATGTGGTTGTAAAATGAAGATGATGATGATTGTTAACTATACATTGTCTCTCTTTGTGTTGTTCAAAGAAGGTGTATTATATCTCGATTATGCTGATTAGCGGACGCCTTCGCACTTGCAGCGTGTAAGTATATTGATGTAGTTTAGCACAAATTTTTTTGTATGAAATTTCCTTCACCGGTTCCGGTAAAATGGATCGCAGCGTTTACCGGCGCTGAACTATCTGGTGATACAGAAGGTTTCGCAACAGGGATCAACGAGATCCATAAAGTGGAAGCCGGCGATCTCGTGTTCGTTGATCATCCAAAGTATTATGATAAGTGTATCAATTCAGCCGCGAGCTTTATTATCATCAATCAGGCGACTGATATCCCTCCCGGCAAAGCTTTGCAGGTAACGGATAATCCATTTGAGGCCTACACCAAAATCGTACGGCACTTCAGGCCTTTCGAACCTGCAAACAAATCCATCAGCGATCGTTCCAGGATCGGAGAAGGTACAGTGCTGTTTCCGAATGTGTTTATCGGGCATGATGTTATCATTGGAAAGAACTGTATCATTTACCCGAACGTAACCATCATGGATCATTGCATCATCGGCAATCATGTCACGATACAATCGGGTACCGTCATTGGCTCTGACGCATTCTACTACAACACTAAAAAGAATCGAGACGTTTGGTATACGCCAATGATCAGTTGCGGCCAGGTAATTATTGAAGACTTCGTTGACATTGGTGCCGGGTGTACGATCGATCGCGGCGTGAGTCATGACACGGTGATTGGACAGGGAACCAAATTTGATAACATGGTCCACATCGGGCACGACACCGTTGTGGGGAAAAATTGTTTGTTCGCTGCACAGGTTGCGGTGGCGGGCGCCACCACCATCGGCAATGGCGTAACCCTATGGGGACAGGTGGGCGTTAACAAAACACTAACCCTGCACGACAACTCGGTGGTGCTTGCGCAAAGTGGTGTGGGTATAGATACCGAATCAGGTAAAATCTATTTCGGCAGCCCCGCCAGTGAAGCAAAAGAAAGGATGAAGGAGATTATTTGGATTAAGAGGATCAAGGAGATCTGGGAGCGGGTGAATAAGCTGGAGAATAAGTGACAAGGGACAACTGCAAATGCTCTGGATAACCACCGCTCTACTCTGGATTATAGTCATAAGGCACTGCCTCCGCCACTTTTTCCCAACTCCAGTAGCCGGAATTTACGATATCCGTCTGTTCGTAGAAATACCCGTTCTGTTCAATCGTAAATCCATCGGTGATGTCCAGCAGGCTGATCTGTGATCGCAATGTCTGCGGAAGTTTATATTGCGTGAGGAACTTCTTCTCAGGCATCTCATTTCTATAGATCACCCTGAACTTGCCGCGCCGGTCTATTTCAACATCATCATTGTCTACCACACTGTAATGAATGCTGTCGTAAGGATTTTTCACCGGGAAGGTGGTCATAATTCTTTTTGTGGTATCAACGCGCTCCAGCGAGAAACCTTCGTCCTTCAAGGTGCTGTCGTACCAGCTGCGAATAAAATGCAACCTTGATCCGTTGTAAGCCTTTACCCGGTTCTTCTTCCACAATGCCTGTTGTTCTTCCGATCCCTGAAGCTCTTCAAAAAAAGGATAGCCGCTGTATGTGCTGATGTCTGGTCCGTATTCATAGGCAAAAGAGTCAAGCTGGTATTTTATCTTATAGCCGAGCGCGTTGTTTGTAATGACAAGGTCCTCTTTGGATTTTATCTTCAGGCGATTTCTTTTCTTGCTGTAGTAAAACTGCAAGGCATCAGGATTTTCAATTACACACATGGCGGCATTAGGCGTGGTACCAATAAAATTGTCACGGAAGAACTGGCCATATTTCGCCAGGCCATCGGCCACCTCGTTGCTGCCTGAAACAGTAAATTCCGTGAGTGTTTTGTCTTTGGGTTTAAGGGTAATGCTGAGGTCCCTCGCATTCGTACTATTAATATGCACCTCCTGCGTTTCATACCCGGTATAGGAAATAATCAGGCTATAACCGCCTTTGGGGAGATTAAGGGCGAATTTCCCTTCGGCGTTCGTAACCTGGCCGATGGTGGTATTCTGGCAGAAAACAGAGGCACCTGAGAGCGCCTGGTTGCCGGAAGAATCGAGTACTGTTCCGTTCGTAATAAATGTTTCTGTTTGTGCAAAGCCGCTTTGAAGCGCACCTGTTATCAACCCGATCATTATCAATATAATCTTCATAATAAAATATGTTTAGGAATAACGTTTTTTAGAATCTATAAATTGTTGCGCTTTAGGCGCTGCCACAAGTATAACAGTCTATTAAGAACGGGAAAGATCCTGCAAGTAGAGGGCGCAGCTTTGTAAAATGGCGTTATCAAGCGGGGTGAAGGAAAAACCGGGCAAAGCCTCTATGATCTTTGCGTTCTTGAAATACGTCTCTGTTTGAGCGATGCGGGCACTTTCCTTTGAAAGCAATGATTTTTTTCCGGTATATAGGGACTGTAAAATTTCCCATCTCCATGCAATACCTGCCAATACCGGGCCGGCATTGTATTGTGGGTGTTTCTTGTTGAAACCGTCTGCGATGGTGTTAAATAATTTCCTGAATGACCAGTTCTCGCCATTTGTTATGAAGCGTTCCCGCGTAATTTCTGATTCCATTAAACGAATGGTGGCTTCAGCGACATCTTCCACGTAAACAAATCCGTTAACTCCATTGGTGTAAAAGGGAAATTCATCAAATACCGTTTTGAAGAGGGCCGATGAACTTGTATTCCAGTCGCCATGGCCCAATATCGTGGTTGGATTGAGAATGACGGCGTTCAACCCTTCACCCATGGCGCGCCAAACTTCCATTTCGGCCTTGTGCTTGCTGATGGCATACTGGGTGTTGATCGGCGAGTCTACCCACTCCTGCTTTTCATCGATCGTTTCACCATTTGACGTTCTTCCCAGGGCCGCCACGGAACTGATATGAACCAGCCTTCTTATCTTTTTATCCAGCGCGATGTTCACCACGTTCGCGGTGCCTTCAATGTTTACCAGGTGCATATCATTTTTATCGGCAGCGGAAAACGACACTTTCGCTGCGGAATGAATTACCGCATCAATGTCATTCATCGCTTCTTCCAGGCTGACCACATCAAGTATATCCCCTTCAAACCATTCAACCTGCGACATTATTTCGGGGGCGATATGTGCAGGCAGTTTGTTGCTGTTGCGCCGGAGGGCCCGGACATGATGGCCTTGCTGCACCAGGTGTTTAATGATGTAGGCGCCTAAAAATCCAGTGCCACCGGTTACTAAGATCATCTTGTTAAGAACTCGCGTTTTTGTTATTTTTTAAAGGTA
>JBBSSY010000003.1:0-23580 GCA_038241595.1 Chitinophagales bacterium
AGTTAGTTTCTCCTATCTTTGCGCTCCCAAAAACTATGGCGAAGCAAGCACTCATTAAACAAGACGGTTCAATTCTGGAAGCCCTGTCTAATGCTATGTTCAGAGTAAAATTAGAAAATGGTCACGAAATTCTGGCTACCATTTCGGGGAAAATGAGGATGCACTACATCCGTATTTTACCGGGTGACAAGGTCGGAGTGGAAATGAGTCCGTACGATTTAACACGGGGCAGGATCATTTTCCGTTACAAATAATTTGAAACTGGTACATTAAGTATTATAGGGTTAACCATTTAACCCAATCACGGTTTAGAAAAAATAAAAGATCATGAAAGTACGCGCATCTATAAAAAAACGCAGTGTTGACTGCAAGATCGTAAGAAGGAAAGGCAGATTATATATTATCAATAAGAAGAATCCCCGTTTTAAACAACGCCAGGGATAAGCGCTCCTTCGGATGGACCATTTAAAAATAAAAACTTCTAACAATTATGGCTCGTATTGCCGGTGTTGATTTACCAAAGAATAAAAGAGGCGAGATTGGCTTAACCTATATTTACGGGATAGGCTTGTCTACTGCCAAGTATATTTTGAATACATCTGGTATAGATGTAAACAAAAAGGTTAACCAGTGGGATGATGAAGAGTTGAATCTCATCCGTTCCATGATCACAAACGAATTGAAAGTGGAAGGCCAGTTAAGGTCTGAAGTTCAGATGAGCATCAAACGTTTGCTCGACATCGCTTGTTACCGTGGGCTTCGTCACCGCAAGGGCTTACCACTTCGCGGACAACGTACCCGTACAAACAGCCGTACCCGTAAGGGCAAACGCAAGACAGTTGCCGGCAAGAAGAAGGCACCCAAGAAATAGTTGATTACCTCAGATTGGCGATTGCAGATGTTGCAATCGCCAATCTGCGTTATATCTATACGAACCCGTGCCGGATCTGGTTACTAACCAGGGAGGATTGGTTCAACCCGGCTTCAGTGCCGGGTATCACATTTTTTTAAAGATTACCTCGATTAATTAATTATGGCAAAAGCACAGGCAAGCAACGCGAAAGCAGCTGCGAAAAAAAGAATAGTAAAAGTTGAAAGTTATGGGGATGCGCATATCACCGCTAGCTTTAACAATATTATTATCAGTTTAACCAACAAAGCCGGCCAGGTTATTTCCTGGAGCAGTGCTGGTAAAATGGGTTTTAAAGGATCGAAAAAGAATACCCCGTATGCTGCCCAGATGGCATCATCTGACGCTGCAAAAGTAGCATTTGATGCGGGTCTGAAAAAAGTAGATGTGTTTGTAAAAGGACCTGGATCTGGCCGCGAAAGTGCCATTCGGGCACTGAGCAATTCAGGCATCGAAATTACCCAGATAAAAGATGTCACGCCGCTTCCACACAATGGCTGCCGCCCACCGAAGAAGAGAAGGGTTTAATTACTGAACATATTCATATCGGAACTATGAAGAAATAATGCTCATTATTACTTCATAGTTCTTATTTATAACAGGGTGTACAATTGATTTTATGATTTTTACGGATTGTGCACTGTACCTAAAAAATCACCTATAAATTATGGCACGTTACACTGGTCCCAAGACCAAAATCTCACGGATTTTCGGAGAGCCTATTCTCGGTAACGGGAAATGGCTGAACAAAAACAGCAATCCTCCGGGTCAGCACGGAGCAACCCGCAAACGCAAAAGCCTCGGCGAATACGCCCTGCAGCTGCGTGAAAAACAAAAAGCCAAATACACATACGGTGTGTTAGAGCGGCAGTTTCGTAAAACCTTCGAGGAAGCCTCCAGGCGTCGTGGTGTTACCGGTGAAAACCTGATCAAATTACTGGAAGCCCGTTTGGACAATGCAGTATTCCGGTTGGGTATATCCCCTTCACGGGGCGGCGCACGGCAGCTGGTATCTCACAAACATGTTACGGTGAACGGAGAAGTAACGAATGTACCTTCTTACCAGTTAAAACCAGGAGATGTAATCAGTCTGAAAGAGAAAGCTTCGGAAAATGTTGGCATTACCAGCCAGATGGGCGTAAAAAACCCACGCTTTAGCTGGCTTGACTGGAACGAAGCTGAAAAGAAAGGCGTATTTCTGGGATACCCTGAGCGAGAAAATGTTCCCGAGAATATTAAGGAACAGCTGATCGTCGAGTTGTATAGTAAATAATAAAATAAATCTGAAATAGATAATATGGCCATTTTAAATTTCCAGAAACCTGACAAAATTGTTCTTCAGAAGGCTACGGATTTCGAAGCACAGTTTGAATTTCGTCCGTTAGAGCCCGGCTTCGGCGTAACAGTGGGCAATACCCTCCGCAGGGTGTTACTCAGTTCTCTGGAAGGATATGCCATCGTAGGCATCAGAGTAGAAGGAGCCGATCATGAATTTGCAACGATCAAAGGAGTAACAGAAGATGTTACCGAAATAATCCTGAACCTGAAACAGGTTCGTTTCAAAAAGGTCGTTGACCACGAAGTTGCGAACGAAAAGATCACTTTACATATTAAAGGCAAAAGCGAATTTACTGCAGGCATGTTGCAGGAAGGCACACAGTCTTTCCAGGTGATGAACCCGGAATTGTTGCTTTGCACCATGGACCCTTCCGGTAAACTGGACATAGAAATCACCATTGGCAAAGGCAGAGGCTATGTGCCTGCTGAAGACAACAAGGTGAAAGATGCTCCATTCGGATACATTCCGATCGATTCAATTTTCACTCCGATCAAAAACGTAAAATACAGTATTGAAAATACGCGTGTTGAGCAAAGAACGGACTACGAAAAATTGATCATTGAAGTAAATACCGATGGTACCATTCATCCCGAAGAAGCCGTGAAACAGGCGAGCCGGATCCTGATCCAGCACCTGATGATCATCACCGATGAAAACATCACATTCGACAACAAGGAAGAAAAGAAAGAAGACCTCGTTGACGAACAGACATTACAGCTGAGAAAGGTTTTGAAGACACCGCTGGAAGACCTTGATCTTTCCGTACGTGCCTTTAATTGCCTGAAAGCAGCAAAAATCAATTCACTGAGTGAACTGGTTCAATACGAACAGGAAGACCTGATGAAGTTCCGCAACTTCGGACAGAAAAGCCTTGCAGAAATCGAGCAGGTTTTGACTGAAAGAGGCCTTCATTTTGGCATGGATCTCAGCAAATTGAAGCTGGACGACGAATAATCGACAATTTATCATCAACATTTTTTAAAAAATCCTGTAATTCCTGACACGGTACAGGGTATAAAACTTTAAGTCATGCGTCACGGAGATAAAATTAACAACCTCAGCAGAACGGCCTCTCATAGAAGGGCCTTGCTGAGCAACCTCGCCAGTCAGCTGATTACATACAAACGCATCGTTACCACGGTAGCGAAAGCAAAATCACTGCGCGTATATGTAGAACCCCTGATCACTAAAGCCAAAGAAAACACCACGCACCAGCACCGGGTCGTATTCAGTTACCTCCAGGACAAGGAAGCAGTAAAAGAATTGTTTGGCATAGTGGCGGAAAAAGTTGCCGGACGTCCGGGTGGTTATACGAGGATCATCAAGCTGGGTGCCCGCGTCGGTGACAACGCTGAAACTGCGATGATTGAACTGGTAGACTTCAACGAGGTGTATAACAAAGTTGCTGATACTGCTACCGCTGAAACGAGCAAGAGAACACGACGCGCCGGTAGCCGGAAGAAAACAACAGCCGAAGGTGGTGAAGCGCCTGCGGTACCTGCTGCAGAGGCAGCACCTGCTACTACGCCCGAAGCGATTGCTACCCCCGAAGCACCTGCATCCACAGAACCAACTGCATCAACAGAACCAACCGCCTCCGTTGAACCGGAAGCACCGGCTGCTGATGAATCAACAGAACAGAAACCTGCTTAACCAGGTTGTTGCATACCCTTATGAAGCAGGACCTGTAAACGGTCCTGCTTTTTTTATGCACCTGCGCCCAGGTAGTAAAGGTTTAATTAATATTTGTGCTGCAGACGATTTATTCCCTCGTTTAACGGGCAATTTTCTTTTCTTTGCAAAACTTTTATAAGCACTATGGCAGATACTCAAAAAAAGGCGGTTTTACTATTGGAAGATGGCACCTTACACCACGGGAAAGCTTTCGGTATGATTGGTACCGCCACCGGGGAAATATGTTTTAACACCGGCATGACAGGATACCAGGAAGTATTTACTGATCCAAGTTACTATGGCCAGATCCTGATCATGAACAACGTACACATTGGCAATTATGGCGTCATGGATGCCGACGTTGAATCATCCAACGTAAAGATTCGCGGCCTCATCGGTCGTAACCTCGAAGACCAGTACTCCCGGAAAATGGCCAATGGTTCCCTGGAGGCGTACCTGGTTCAGAACAAGATTGTGGCGATTGAAGATGTGGATACGCGTTCGCTGGTCATCGACATCCGTACGAAAGGTGCCATGAATTGCATTATTTCTTCTGAAATCTTTGACATACAGCAGCTGGAGGCGATGTTGCTGCAAACACCGTCCATGAGCGGCCTCGAACTGGCCAGTAAAGTGAGCACAGACCGCACCTATGAACTGGGCGATCCTGATTCCCCTATCCGCATCGCTGTGCTGGATTATGGTGTTAAAATGCATATCCTGGAGTGCATGACTTCCCGCGGCGCTTATGTAAAAGTGTTCCCGGCGAAGACCAGCCTGGCTGAGATGCGTTCCTTCAATGCGAACGGCTATTTTATTTCAAACGGTCCGGGCGATCCGGGTGCGATGGGTTATGCGGTAGAAACCGTAAAGGAAGTATTGCACGAAGAAAAGCCATTTTTTGGCATCTGCCTCGGGCACCAGCTGCTGGCCCTTGCCAACGACATCCCGACATTTAAGATGCACCACGGGCACCGTGGTCTCAACCACCCGGTAAAAAATTTAATCACCGGCAAATGTGAGATAACAACACAGAATCACGGTTTTGGCGTCGACCCGGAGGCCGTCAAAAATGCAGATCATGTAGAAATCACCCATATTAACCTAAACGATGGTTCCATCGAAGGCATCCGCGTTAAAGGCAAAAAGGCGTTTTCGGTGCAATATCATCCCGAATCAACACCCGGCCCGCATGATTCGAGGTACCTGTTCGACGAATTCCTGGATATGATCAAAACCACGCTATAGTACACCTGACCGGTTAACTGAACAAACCATGAAAATTGCCATCATAAACGGACCGAACCTCAACTTACTCGGGCAGCGGGAGCCAGGCATTTATGGATCGGAAGGATTTTTGACTTTTTTTGCACAGCTGCAGGGGAAATATCCGAACATACAATTCTCTTATTTCCAGAGTAATGTAGAAGGAGAGCTGATCAATGAATTGCATCGGGTAGGATTCGGTTACGACGGTATCATCATGAATCCCGGCGGATACACGCATACGTCGGTGGCGATCGGTGATGCCATTGCTGCCATTACTACGCCGGTGATAGAGGTACACATTAGCAACGTACATGCCCGTGAAGAATTTCGCAAGATTTCCCATGTATCCGCCAAAGCAAAAGGAACAATTTGCGGACTTGGCCTAAAAGGGTATGAGCTGGCTACGGAATTCCTGCTGTCATTGCCCACATCATAACTACAAAATTACACGCAGCAAGAAGGCAAAACCGGTGTCCTCTTTCGCGTCAGCCGTTTTTTTAACGATATGCACGCCCGTCCGGCTCCACACTTTGAATACTTCTCCTTTTTTATGGATGGCAATTTCCTTCTCAATTTCGGGCATGATGGATCCGCGCGCGATCCATCCCAGGTCGCCCTTGCTGCGGCCCTCTCCACCCATTGAATAGGCCTGGGACATATCTTCAAATGTAGTTGTACCTGCCTTAATCCGTTGTACAATACTGTTGGCGAGCGAATCAGCGATCCGGCGGCGGAAAGTTGACGTATCGATAAAGATCTGACTGATGCGACTAAATGTATTCGGTGCCTTACCCAGAATCATTACGAGGTATTTTTTTTCGTAGGGGCCGTACACTACGCCTTGTTTACCTTTGTAGGCGAGGCTGTCGGCAATACCCTGATACTGGGTAGTACTCATCACGGCTACCGTATCGATCTTGTATTTCTTTTTAAGTATCTCCCGGACGTAGGCAACCGGGTTGGCCGCTTTTTCCATGCCGGCTTTCATCTGCGCAACAGTCATTTTTTGCGCGTTCATCGACTGGCTCAATACAAAAGAAAACAGGAAAATGACATGTTTCATAGCGAATTTTGAGGCGCAAAGATGAGCAGAATTTGCAGTATTAAATAATTTTCCGGCCTGTGTGCGAAGTTAACCGGCTACAGGCTTTAACACCGCTTAAACCCTTGATGGTACGATGCTTGTACCCAAAGCAATGAAACCGCCCGTTATTCGTTTTTCTCTAATACTTACCATATGCGCCTGATCACCCTCTTTTTCCTTTTTATTTCCATTCAATGTTTTTCACAGGGCAAAAGCTTTGTAATTGGCGCAAAGGGTGATACGCTTAATATTGTTGACCTTAACGGCTTAAAACAGGGGAAATGGGTTATACATGTCAACGCGCTGCGGGGCGAGCCCGGCTACGAAGAGGAAGGCGTTTTTAAGAATGGAAAAAAAGAAGGGATATGGCGAAAGTACACATTAACCGGTGACGTAATCGCAATGCAAAATTACCGTTGGGGCAACCAGGATGGCCTGAGTCAATACTTTAACGGACTTGGTGAGTTACAACGCGAAGAAAACTGGAAGGCGCTTAATCCTGATAAATTATACGATACGGTGGTGATTGAGGAAATTGATAATCCGGACCATTATAAAAAGGTGGTCATTAAAAATGAAGGTGCCGGCATCCGGCATGGACATTGGACCTATTACGACCCGGTCACAGGTTTTATCGTGAAGGAAGAAGATTATATGCTCGGTGCACTCGAAGGCAAAAAAAGCAAGGACCCCGTGGCTTCAGCAGCTGCCCCGGAAGAAAAGAAAGTAGCGAAACCAAAGGAAGTGCTTGACTTCGAAAAGAAAAATGCCGGGAAGAAAAAAATAAAGGTAAGAGACGGCAGTACCGGCTTGTAAACAATCTATTTAATCTTTTCCGTAAAAAATTTATTGAAAAACAGTAACTGGTAATCAATACTATTCTGCCAGTATTTGCTGTTATGCCCGCCCGGCCGTTCAATGTAATCGTGGGCTATTTTCATATCCAGCAGCTTCTTGTTGAATCTTCGGTTTACCTCCAGGAAAAAGTCTTCGGTTCCACAATCAAATATCATGGCCAGTTCACCATTTTTTAAACCATCCACGAGATTCATCACGGTGTTTTTTTGCCAGTTTTCGTAACAGCAAATGCTGTCTCCCAAACGCTTAGACAAGTCCCAGTTTTTTGGAAAGGGGCGGATATCCAGTCCACCACTGGTACTGCCTATGGCACCATATACATCCTTATGCCGCATGCCCAGGTAAAAGGCTCCGTGTCCGCCCATACTCAGGCCAGTAATTGCCCGATGCTTACGGTCAGCGAGCGTAGGGTAGTGCTGATCGATAAAAGTGATTACTTCGTTGCTTACAAAAGTTTCATAACGAAAAGACGTATCTACCGGGCTGTCGAAGTACCAGCTGCTGACTCCACCATCCGGGCAAACCAGGATCATCTGAAATTCATCGGCGTCTTTGCCCAGCTGCGGAGCCACTTTAGGCCACTGGTTATAACTGCCGCTATAGCCGTGCAGCAGGTAAACAACCGGGTATTGTTTGCCCGGCGAGTTGTACCCGGTTGGCGTAATCACAACGCAGCGGATATCTTTCTTCATGGATGCGCTTCGGATCGTTATGGTATCCGTTTGAGCGGCGTGCAGGGATTGTAGCAAAAGCAAACCTGCAATGAAGGTTCCTATTATTTTTATATGTTGACTGAAGATCATGCTTTGTCTAAAAGGCTTTTTTGTTATTTTCAGTGGCTTTCTGCATGGGATTCAGTCCACTGGATTGACCCCGTGCTTCCTGTTGTTTGAGTTTGAACAACTGGAATTTTGACGGTGCGCTGATCGTAGGCCAGCTATTATTGGTTTCATTGATGTCGGCTGTTTCGCGCAGCGGATCCAGTTTGATGGAAGTAACTTCTTTATCCTTCATAAACGCTTTTACGACCCGCGTTTCATCTTTCCGCCAGATCTGTGCGGGGATGCGCTCAATTTCCTTCGTGCCGTCGGCGTAGGTCCATTCAAGGATTACTGGCATCACTAGCCCGCCTTTATTGCTGAGGAATAGCTGGTAAAAATGTTTACTGGCATATTTTGCTTTTACAGAATCATCTGGTGCCACCAGGCGTGCTTCAATCGGAACTTTGTAAGTCGTGGTATCAACGGGAACCAGCCCCCGGTCATATTTCCAGTAAAAATCCCGCAGCGTCGTGTCGGTGTCGGTGAGGAAGCGGATGCTCGAATCTTGCCTGTTGCGAATTTTCGAAATATCTTCAAAGGCATTTACCTGCGGCAATTCCAGTTTTCGGGCATTAAAGGAATCTTCAAGTACGGGTACTTTTGCGTTCAGGTCAGCCACATAATGTTTCACACTGTCCATAGAAATGTCGCAGGCATCGGTGGTGTAAAACCAACCCCGCCAAAACCAGTCGAGGTCTTCACCGCTGGCGTCTTCCATTGTTCTGAAAAGGTCGGCAGGTGTCGGATGTTTGAAAGCCCAGCGCCGCGCGTATTCTTTGAAAGCGTAATCAAATAACTCCCGGCCCATGATCGTTTCACGCAGGATGTTAAAACCGGTGGCCGGTTTGGCATAGGCATTCGGACCGAAATTGATGATGTTTTCAGAGTTCGTCATGATGGGCTCGAGCTGGCTCTTGGGCAACGACATGTAATCGGTGATCGTCCATGCCGGGCCACGGCGGTTCGGGAATTTATTGTCGAATAATTCCTGCGTCAGGTATTGTACAAATGTATTTACGCCTTCGTCCATCCAGCTCCACTGGCGCTCATCGCTGTTTACGATCATCGGGAAAAAGTTGTGACCCACTTCGTGAATGATCACGCCGATCATACCGTACTTGGTCGTTTCGCTGTAGGTGCCATCCTTGTTGGTTCTTCCGTAATTGAAACAGATCATCGGGTATTCCATACCGTTACTTGCCTCGACACTCTGCGCGACGGGATACGGATAAGGAATGGTAAAATGCGAATAACTTTTTATCGTATGGGCGACGGCCTTGGTGGAGTACTTACGGTACAGGTTATACGCTTCCTTTGCATAAAAGCTCATGCACATAACTTTCTTTCCTTCTACGTAAGCCGGTAGCGCATCCCAGATGAATTTACGGCTCGAGGTCCACGCGAAATCGCGGACGTTATCGGCTTTGAATACCCATGTTTTTTTCTGCGTGCTTTTTGTCTTCTCGGCAACCCTCGCCTCTTCGAGCGTGGCAATCTCCAGCGGTTCTTTCGCGGTTTGTGCCTTCTGCCAGCGGGCGTATCTTGCCGGTGACAATACCTGCTGGTAATTCTGGCATTCGCCGGTGCTGCCCAGGACATGATCGGCGGGTACCGTCATCTGCACGTTGAAATTGCCAAAGGTCAGAGCGAATTCGCCCCGCCCGGTAAACTGGTGATTCTGCCAGCCCTGGAAGTCACTGTACACACATAAGCGTGGGTACCACTGGGCCATGGTAAACAAGGCATTGCCATCTTCCGGGAAAATTTCATAACCCCCGCGTCCGCCCTGTACCAGGCGGTTGCTGATATGGTAATTCCAGTCGATGTTAAAAACGAATTTCTGTCCGGGTTTTAAAGGCACCGGTAGTTCTACCCGCATCATTGTTTTATTAACGGTGTACGTAAGTTTTTTACCCAGCGCATCCGTCATTTTGGTGATATTAATGCCAAAATCGTTCGGTTTATCCGGGAAGAGGTTTCCATCGAGCATGCGGTCGGTCACCGTTTCGGGCAGGCCGGACTGGTCCTGGTAATTGGCATTTTTCGAATCACTGTGTTCGTTCTCGTCGAGCTGCAGCCAGAGAAAAGTGAGCAGATCGGGCGAATTGTTGAAGTACGTGATTGTTTCGCTACCAGTGAGCCGCATCCTGGTTTCGTCCAGCTCACATTTAATGGTATAATCGGCGCGTTGCTGCCAGTATTTTGGACCGGGAGCCCCACTGGCCGTACGATATTCGTTGGGCGTTGGCAACGTCGTGCCCAACTGTTCAAATTTATTCGCATGGCCTGCATTCGGGTTATTCTGAATATCCTGGGCCACCAGCGGAGATACCCAAACGCACATCAACAGCAACATTACTTTGGTCATTATACAATTTTTACGTTAAGCAATTCTTTGAATAGCCATTTGTGCCGCCAGGCCAAAAGCGGCGGCTGATAAAAACACTACCCAATCGCGGCGGTTTACTTTAATCACATGGATGAAAATATAAGCAATCGTTAGAATCAACAATACCACGGCGATCTGTCCGGCCTCGAGGCCTAGATTAAACGAAAACAGGCCTGGACCGATATGCTGGTCTTTGGCAAGCATGAACCGTATGGTATTTGCGAATCCCATACCATGAATTAGCCCGAAAAAGAGCGCCAGGTAATAATTCAGCCGGATCGCCCGGCCGGTAAAGGTATGCTGGAAGAGATTACTGACCGCCGTGATGATAATTGTACAGGGAATGAGAAATTCAACCCATTTGGACGGTAAGCGGATAATATCAAGTACACTCAGTGCAAGCGTAATCGAGTGGCCCACGGTAAATGAGGTTACCAGTATTAACACCCGTTTCCACTGCGTAATTTCATACAGGGCAGCAAGTACCAGGATGAAAAGTATATGATCCAACGCGTCCCAGCTGATGATATGACTCCAACCGAGACTAAAATAAAATGTAAAGTCTTCCATAGTATGCTGGTCTTGAAATTAATGCAGACATTTGTTATGGAAAAAAATATCTTCTCAATGGCTTTTTCATCGCGGTTCCGCATTTACCTGCTGGCGTCCATGGCACTGGTTTCTGGCCTGTTCACCGCCATGCGTCCTGCAGTGCTCGAGGCAGCACGCCACCCGTTTTTCGTCAACGTCATTGAATTTAACAATAACCCGAAAGAGAATAGCCTGGAAATCAGTTGCAAATTATTTGCGGACGATTTTGAAAACGCGTTACAGTTACAGTATAAAACACCCGTAGACATTGCCCATCCTAAAGACGTAAAAGCGGTTGAAAAAATGGTTTCAGCATATTTGCTAAAACACCTGCAACTTAAAATTAATGGCAAGCCGGTAATCTTGCAATTTGTAGGATTTGAGAAAGAAAACGAGGCGGTTTGGGGTTACCTGCAGGTAATTAATATCCCGGTCATGAAAAAGTTAGACATTACAAATGACATCCTCTACGAAGTGTATCCCACCCAGATCAGCATTATGCACGCATCCTTTAATGGCAGTCGCAAAAGCAGCCGCCTGGCGTACCCGGATACACAAGCCAGCTTTGAATGGTAATGCAACTATAAACTATCTTCTTCCATTTCGCTTTTGATGGTTTCAGAAATCGAAACCATCACCTTATCGATACGTTGCGCATCCATGTCGATCACCTCAAATGAAAACCCCCGCCATTCAAGCTTGTCGCCCGTTTTCGGGATGCGTTCCAACTGGTGTAATATAAAACCAGCCATGGTATCAAATTCCTGTTCACCTTCGTTCATCCAGTCCGTTTTTTCAAACCGACTAAGAAAGTCGTAGAACGGGATTTGCGCATCCACCAGGTAAGAGCCGTCTTCCCGCAAAACAATTTCGTAATCCGAGTTGTCCGTTTGTGGAATATCACCCACGATGGCTTCAAGAATGTCATTCAGGGTGATCATTCCTTGTAAACTGCCGTATTCATCCACAATAAAACAGGAGTGGAGCTGCGACTCCTTGAATTTTTCGATGACCTGGTAGGCGGAGTTATTTTCCGGGACGAACATCGGCGGTTTCATCACGTCTTTCAGCAGCACGAGGTCGTCGGCTACATACAAGTCTTTGATAGACACCATGCCCTGGATATTGTCTATTTGACCCTGGCAGATGGGGTAAACGGAATGCGGCTCCTGCAGGATCTTTTCCTTGATGGATTGTTCATTGTCGTTCAGGTCAAACCAGATAATATCGCTGCGATGAGTCATCAGCGAGGTAATGTTGCGGTCGCCCAGGTGGAAAATGCGCTCGATGATCTGCTGTTCAGCTTCCTCGATGGCGCCATGTTCAGTGCCTTCATTGATGATCGCTTTAATCTCTTCTTCCGTTACCTGGTTGTCTTTAGGATTTATCTTGAATATCTTGACAATGACATGCGTAGATTTTGTCAGCAACAATATAAAAGGATACGTTATGCGGCTGAGGATTTTCATCGGGCCGGCGAAGGCCTTGGCGATCGATTCTGGTTTTGCCAGTCCAAGCCTTTTGGGTACCAGTTCACCCAATACGAGTGAAAAATAGGTAATACAGATAACGATGATGGCCGAGGCAGCACCGCTGCTGTAGGGCACCAGCCAGGAAAATTGGTTGAGGAAATTGACCAGGTTGGTCTTCAGCGTGTCGCCCGACAGGAAACCGGTAAGGATCCCGATCAGGGTTATGCCAATCTGGACGGTGGACAGAAACGTGTCCGGGTGATGCGACAGCTCCAGCGCCTCTTTGGCTCTTTTGTCGCCGCCTTTCGACTGGGCTTCAAGGCGGGCTTTACGGGCAGAAACCAGCGCGATCTCTGCCATAGAAAATAAACCGTTCAACAATATCAACCCCAGTAATAATAAAATCTCATTCATAGGCTTTCTCCAGTGGAGAAAAAAATTAAATAATTTGCGTTTTAAAGTGGCACATCACGGCAAATATATGAACAGTACCGCAGTGATGGCTTATTTAAAAAGCTCGTTCTTGCATTGTGGTAAACGACTGACCGTTTAAACCAACATATTTGTTAAAAATTTTACTGATTAGAACACCGATACCAAGGCCAACCAGGGTACCTGCCAGCACGTCGCCGGGAAAATGTACGCCCACATATACCTGCGCATAGGATATAAATCCAGCCCATGCAAAGAAGAGGCCCGTCCAGGAAGCGGTAAACTTTTTTAGCGTGGCATGGATAAACATGGCAACGCCGAAGTGGGTAGTAGCATGCGAAGAAATAAAACTGGAACTCATGGGACAATATTTAACCAGGAAGCGGACGTCTCCGCCTATTACCGGGTCGCGGCAGGGGCGAAAGCGTAAGAAGGCCTCTTTGATCAGATGACTGCTTACGATGTCGCAAAGCGATGCAGTGCATATCAAAGCTACTGACCAATATAATCCTTTTATGCCAAAATTTATCCATATAAAAACGAACAGAAAAAGGTACAGTGGGATCCAGATGATCGATTCACGTATAAATGGGAACACCAGGTCAAAGACAGGATTTGTCCAGACCGTATTTATTTTAAAGAACAAAGACTGGTCCCAGTGTACGATCCTTTCCAAAAAATTCATCAGTAGAAACTTGGTGAAATAATTTGTACAAAAATAAGTAGTTGATAGCCAAAGACGGCTTTTAAATTATTTATGATTTATTTTGCCGATATGCGCGCTATTCCCCGTCTCATACAATGGATCCTCTCGCTGGCGATTTTCTTCCTGACGGCGATGTTTCTATGGCGGTTGGCCGCCTGGATGGCCTTTGAGGGTGGGCACCATCCTTTCCGGGAAACACTCCCGGCTTTTATCCTGGGCTTTCGCTACGACGCACGGATGGTGAGTATTTTTTTATTGATCATTTTGCTACTTGGAAGTATTAAGGTCTGTTCGCCGTTCCGGTCAATAGCCGCTAAAAACGCCTGGTTGGTGTATACCGGACTCATTACAACCGCTTTTTTCCTTTTTTATGTGTTCGATTTTGTTCACTATCGCTACCTTTCTCAACGATTGAATGCGAGTGCACTCGGTTTTCTGGAAGACACAAAGATATCGGCGGGCATGGTCTGGCAAACATACCCGGTGCTGCGGATCCTGCTCGGAATGATTCTCGGGGTATATGTTGTGCAAAAATTAATTGCATTCCTCTTGAAAAAAGCAGCCGCAGGCAATGCAAGCGTTTCACGGCGGAGCCGGACTTCCTGGTTTGTCGGCTGCCTGCTGGTTTTTGGTGTAGCCATTTTTGGCAGGCTCGGGCAGTACCCGCTGCGATGGAGCGATGCGTTTAATACCGGCAGCGATTTCAACGCCAACATCGCACTGAATCCTTTCCAGTCCTTTTTTAGCTCCTTGAGTTTTCGTACCTCCGGTTTTGACAAGGCCGTCGTTAAAAAATACTACCCGTATATGGCGACTTACCTCGGGGTTGACAAGCCAAATGCAGACAGCCTTAATTTTTCAAGAACATTCTATCGGTCAGACACCGGCCTGGCAACAAGACCCAATATCGTACTGGTAATTTGTGAATCATTTAGTGCGTATAAGAGTTCCATGTGGGGCAACCCGCTGAATACCACGCCGTTTTTCATTGAATTGAGCAAAAAAGGCATCTTTTTCGACAATTGTTTTACCCCGCATTTTGGCACCGCCCGCGGCGTTTGGGCCACTATCACTGGCATCCCTGATGTTGAATTTGTAAAAACAGCCAGCCGCAACCCGGCGATGGTTGATCAGCATACGATTATCAATGATTTCCAGGGGTACCAAAAACTATACTTCCTGGGTGGCAGTACCAGTTGGGCCAATATCCGCGGCTTACTCACCAATAATATTAAAGAACTTCACCTGTACGAGGAAGGGAGTTATGACGTTCCGGCGGTGGATGTATGGGGCATCAGCGATAAAAACCTTTTCCTCGAAGCCAACAAGGTATTGGGCAAACAGCAAGAACCGTTTTTTGCCGTTATCCAGACAGCCGATAACCACCGCCCATACACCATCCCCGAAGAAGACAGAACCACCTTCAAAACAGTGGAGCTGCCGGTGGACACCATCCGCAAATATGGATTTGAGTCAAACGGCGAACTCAACGCGTTTCGCTACACCGATTTCAGTTTCCGAACGTTCATAGAAGCGGCTGAAAAGTCGCCGTATTTCAAGAATACCATTTTTGCCTTTGTCGGCGACCATGGTATTCATGGCAATGCCGGTGACATGTTTCCACCGGCCTGGACGGATAATGGCCTCGATGGCTATCATGTGCCGATGCTTTTTTATGCGCCTGGTTTGATTGAGCCCAAACGTTACCACACCGTTGCATCGCAGGTGGACATGTTGCCCACCCTGGCCGGGCTGGCGAACATTACGTATACAAATACGACACTCGGCCGCGATTTACTGAAACCGCCCGCGGCATATACCGGTGAACGCGACAACGTCGCCTTTATCATGGATCATAACAACAAAAACCAGGGCGTGGTGAAAGATAGCCTGTATTACAACCGCATGCCTGCAGGCGGGAAAGAAGCCTTCGTATGGGCCAATTTTGCGCAGGCTCCTACCAGTATACCCGGCGATACGATCAGGAACACTTACAGCCGGCTAACTACTGCCTTCTTCGAAACGGCGCGTTATATGTTAATGAACAACCGGAAAAAATAAGGGAACTAAAAACTACAAACCAGGAACCGCAAACTTACTCAAGCATCTTTTTCTTCGCGATGATAATCAGTCTAGGCGACTTTTTCACATCGTAGGCGCCGAATGCATAGTCGCCGAAAACGTCTTGGATCTGCAGGTTGTGGAAAGAAAGCATGTCATTAAAATCACCCAGGCTGAATTTGGCGACTTTCTCCTGGAAGACCAGGGGCTCTTCCAGCAGGTCGTCTTCTACGATAATTTTTTTATAGAAATGGCTCTCGTCAAACCATTTTGTCAGGTGAAAGTTCACGCCTTCTATCTCTACATCCGATTTGTGGACGATATGATCCTCGGCATAATGAACGTTCAGGTAGTCCATCACCAGGATGCCGTTTGGTTTTAAGGAACCGGCGATGGTGCGGATGGCATTATAATGCTCCCGCTCGGTTCTGAAATAACCGAAACTGGTGAAAAAACTGAATGCAAAATCGTAATAGTTAATCCAGAACGGCAGCCTCATGTCGTGCTGGAAAAAATGCAGGGAGGGCGTTTCAAATTTTTTCGCTTCCAGGATGCTGTCGAATGAAAGGTCGAAGCCGGTTACGTCAAACCCATAGGAAGCAAGAGTGATGGAATAACGCCCTTTACCGCAGCCAATGTCCAGCAAAAAAGCGTCCTGCGGCACGTATAGGAAACCGATCAGGCTTTGTATAAACCTTTCTGCTTCTTCCTCGTCCCGTTTAAAATACAACAAATGGTAGTATGGAGAATTGAACCAGTGCTTGTACCAGTCATCCGCGTCGGCCATTGCTTTTTTTTCCAAATGTATGCGTGAAATTTTAAATGGCATTTTTTCCTTCCTTTTAATTCTTATTTTTGATCCGTATTAAACTTTATCGTTTGTGGCATTGATCAAAAGTATATCCGGTATCAGGGGTACGATAGGAGGGAAACCGGGTGAGAATTTAACACCGGTGGATGTTGTAAAATTTGCTGCTGCATACGGAAGCTGGCTGAAAGAAAATAGCAAGATTCATAAAGTAGTGATAGGCAGAGACGGGAGGATGAGCGGTTCCATGGTACAAAACCTGGTAATCAACACGCTTCTCGGGCTTGGATTGAACGTGGTTGACCTTGGTCTTTCCACCACGCCTACCGTAGAGCTGGCAGTACTCTGGGAAGAAGCCGGTGGCGGCATTATCATCACAGCCAGTCACAATCCCAAAGAATGGAATGCGTTGAAGTTGCTTAACAGCAACGGCGAATTTTTGAATGCGGAAGAAGGCAGCCTGATCCTTGAAAAGGCCGCCGCTGAAAACTTCTCTTTTTCGCCGGTAGATAAACTCGGCGTGTGCACCGGCAACGAACTCACCATCGAAAAACACATTGAGGCGGTTATTAATTACCCCATGGTAGATGTGGAGGCGATCCGCCAGCGCAACTACAAGGTGGTGGTAGATGTGATCAATTCCACCGGTGCCCTGATTGTGCCGCCCTTGCTGAAAGCACTGGGCATCGACGATGTAATCGTGATCAATGGCGAGATTACCGGCAAGTTTGCGCACAACCCGGAGCCACTTCCCGGCAACCTGGTTGGGTTGAGCGCCGAAGTGAAACGCTCAAAAGCCTCGTTCGGCATCGCGGTAGACCCCGATGTGGATCGGTTGTGTTTTGTTTGTGAAGATGGCAGCATGTTCGGAGAAGAATTTACCTTGGTGGCGGTGGCAGACTACATGCTAGGACGTACCCCGGGCAACACCGTGAGTAATATGAGCAGCACCAAGGCATTAAAAGAAGTGACCATCAAACATGGCGGCGCCTACCACCCTTCGGCTGTCGGTGAGGTGAACGTAGTGCAGAAAATGAAAGAAGTGCAGGCGGTAATCGGTGGAGAAGGCAATGGTGGCATCATCGTTCCTGACTTTCATTATGGCCGCGATGCGCTCATTGGCATAGGCTTATTCGTCAGCGCTTTTGCCGGTCATAAAAACGGACTCAAATCGTTCCGCTCCAAATACCCCGATTACTTCATCTCAAAGAACAAGATCGAATTGGAAAATGGCGTCGACGTAAAGGCCATTTTTGAGAAGATAAAACAGAAATACGGCCGGCAACCCATCAATACGGAAGACGGCCTGAAGATTGAATTCGACACAGACTGGGTTCACCTCAGAACGTCGAACACCGAGCCCATCATCCGCATTTACGCTGAAAGTAATTTTGAAACCACGGCAAATAATATTGCCATGCGCTTGATGCAGGACATTAAAGAATTTCTCTGATCAGCCAATTACCCTGGATTTAACGTAGAGATGGGCATACAAAGAATATATTTTGACAACGCAGCGACTACCTCGCTCGATCCGGAGGTGCTTGAGGCGATGATGCCCTACCTCACCGAGAAATTCGGCAACCCCTCGTCCATTTATTCCTACGGGCGCGAAAGCAGGTTGGGAATAGAAAATGCGCGCAAAACGGTTGCTAAAATATTAAAGGCGCATCCTGCCGAAATTTTTTTTACATCAGGGGGTACTGAAAGCAGCAATACGGCCGTCCTGGCCGCCGTGCGGGACCTGGGATGTAAACACATCATTACGTCTCCTGTTGAACATCATGCCACGTTGCATACCGTAAAATACCTGGCAAAAACAGGCGAGGCTACAGTGAGTTATGTTCACATCCTGCGGGATGGCCATATCGACATTAAACACCTCGAAGCACTTTTGTCAGCGACGGGCCCAAAATGCCTGGTTACGCTGATGCATGCCAACAATGAAATCGGCAACATGATGGACCTTCACCAGGTTGGTACCCTTTGCAGGAGCCATGGCGCCGTTTTTCACTCGGACACGGTACAAACGGTGGGTCATTATCCTTTTGACCTGGCGAATACCCCGGTCGATTTTATCACCGGCGCCAGTCATAAATTTCATGGTCCTAAAGGCGTGGGTATTTTATACATCAACGAAGACATCAAAATTGAGCCCATGGTGCACGGTGGTTCCCAGGAGCGAAATATGCGGGCGGGCACTGAAAATTTATATGGTATCGTCGGTTTTGCACGGGCGCTTGAGCTTGCGCAAACCAATCATGAAAAAGACCGTGCTTATATTGGCGGGTTAAAAACGTACATGGCAGAGCAACTGGTTAAACACATTCCTGGCGTGACATTTAACGGCGATTACGCGGGGCAGAGTTTATATACGGTATTGAATGTGTCGTTCCCCAAAACAGATAAAGCCGAAATGATCCTGTTCAACCTCGACATCAAACACATTTGTGCTTCCGGCGGCAGTGCGTGTACCAGCGGTGCGGATATGGGTTCGCATGTGATCCGCGCGTTGAAGGTGGATCCCGACCAGATGGCCGTACGATTTTCTTTTTGCAAGTTTAATACGCGGGAAGAAGTTGATACGGTGGTTCGCACACTCACGGAATGTATTTGATCTTTCCTAATAAACAAAATCATTAATGCAATAAAAAAAGGCCCGGTGGATCCAGGCCTTTTTGATTAGATGAATGTTTTGTTTTATTTAAATTCCAGTTGACCGCGGATTTCGCCGCCCGGGTTCATGGCAGTATGAATATTCATATAGTAAAAGCCATTGAGCAGACTGTCTTCCTTGATCGCCACGCCATCGATTAATACCGAATTGGTAAAGGTACCAGATGTGGTTTTTGGAAAAAGGCTGAAGAAATCGTGTTTAATACCGGCGTTCATACCACGAGGCGCGGTACCATGGATGTGCGAACCGGTTGGCGTACCTGTCAGCATGCTCCAGGATACGGTATAGGTAAGCATGTGATTCGATTTGTTGTAAGAAATGTCCACTTTGCCGCTGGCTTCGGTCGTCTTAACCGGAACTTCCTGGGCGCCGCTCAGGGGCAGGGCTTTCTTGCTAACAACGCCGTCATCTTTTTTCTGGCAGGCGGCTACCATAACTACTGTGGCAATCGACAATGACAACAACGTTTTGCTGATGTTTCTCATAATATTTGTTCTTTTTTTGACGTGAGTGATATAGTAAATACGAAATAAATACACAACCGGTTGCGTGCCTGGCTGAAATCATCGCGGAAATTGGATCAAAAAGTGTAATTTAATTGAATTTGTTCAAAGATTATAGATGGAGATATTGGATAGTTGACGAGATATTGGATAGTTGACCCTATTAATGATAAAAGGTAAGCGTAATTTATGATTTGACAAAATCTTTCCCGCCCGTCACTTCACCATTCCCTTTACTTCCTGAAGCTTTAGCAGTGCCTCAACCGGCGTCAGCCTGTTGATATCGATGCCTTGCAGCAAGGTCCTGATTTCGTCAAACGTTTGCGAGTGCGCGTCGAAAATAGAAAGCTGCAGCTTCGGTGCCGACAATTTCTTCACCTGTTCGCCCAGGGTGTCGTCTACATGTTTGCTTTCGAGCTGTTTTAAAACTGCATTCGCCCGCTCGATCAGCGACGGCGGCATGCCGGCAATTTTTGCCACATGAATGCCAAAACTGTGGGTGCTGCCACCCGGCGCCAGTTTGCGCAGGAAGATGATCTTGTTGCCTGTTTCTTTATTGGTAATGTGATAATTTTTTACGCGAGGGAACTTGTTTTCCAGTTCATTCAGCTCGTGGTAATGCGTGGCGAACAACGTCTTGGGTGCCATGGGCGATTTATGCAGGAACTCCACAATACTCCAGGCAATGGAAATGCCGTCATAAGTAGATGTTCCCCGGCCGATTTCATCGAGGATTACCAGGCTTCGGGACGTAAGGTTGTTGATGATGCTGGCGGTTTCATTCATCTCCACCATAAATGTACTTTCGCCGTCGCTGAGGTTGTCGTTGGCACCCACGCGCGTGAAGATTTTGTCGGTCAGCGGGATCCGCGCTTCTTCTGCCGGCACAAAACTGCCGGTATGTGCCATTAGCGTGATGAGCGCCACCTGTCGCAACAGGGCGCTTTTACCACTCATATTCGGCCCGGTTAAAATGATGATCTGCTGCGCCGACTGGTCGAGCACAATATCGTTCGTGATATATGTTTCGCCGATCGGCAGGTTTCTTTCAATAACGGGATGCCGCGCTTCTTTCAGGGCCATGTCGTCGCCGTCATGTACCAGCGGCCGGCGATAGTTAAAGCGAATGGCATTACCTGCAAAGCACGAAAGACAATCAAGGATCGCCAGGATGCTGCCATTCGTCTGCATCGGTGCCAGGTAGTCCTGCAGTTCATTCAGCAGCGCCTCGTATAGTTTTAATTCAAGTTGCAGGATCTTGTCTTCCGCGCCGGTTATTTTTTCCTCATATTCTTTCAGCTCGGGCGTGATATAACGTTCCGCATTCGAAAGCGTTTGTTTGCGTATCCATTCCGGGGGCACTTTGTTTTTATGTGAATTCGTGACTTCCAGGTAATAGCCGAAAACGTTGTTAAACGCGATTTTTAAGGAGGGGATGCCCGTGGCCGTTGCTTCTTTGGTCTGCAGCTGCAGGAGATATTCCTTGCCGTGGGTAGCGATCATCCGCAGGTCATCGAGTTCGGCTAGCATGCCATTGGCAATGATATTTCCTTTGATAGCCGTCGCGGGCGGGTTCTCTACGATCTCGCGTGCGATTTTTTCAGCGATGTAGTGACAGGGATTTAGGGTATCTCCCAGGCGCTTCAGGTATTCGTTACCGGTAGTGACACAAATCTTTTTTATCGCATCCACCTGCTGCAGCCCGCGACTGATTTGCATGACTTCCCGCGGGTTGATCTTTTTCAGCGGCAACTTGCCCACCAGTCGTTCAATATCCCCGCATTGTTTCATGAGCTGCTGGAATTCATTCCGGATATCTGTTTCACGGATAAAAAATTCCACCAGGTCGAGCCGTTCCTCGATCTTGATAATATCTTTCAACGGGAAAACGATCCAGCGTTTGAGCAACCGGGCACCCATCGGTGACACCGTATTGTCCAACACTTTCAACAGGGTTTTTCCATCTTCACGGCCACTTCCGAGCAACTCCAGGTTGCGGATCGTAAAGCGGTCCATCCATAAAAAGTCTTCTTTATCGATTCGCTGCATGCTTACAATATGCTGCAGGTTAGGGTGCTCGGTATCTTTTAAATAATGCAGGATGGCCCCGGCGGCGGTAAGTCCTGATGTGAGCGACTCCACGCCAAACCCCTTGAGCGAATGTGTCTGGAAATGTTTAAGCAATATTTCCTGCGCATATACATCCTGGTAGATCCATTCGTCGAGCGTATAGGTCTAGAATTTACTGCCGAATAATTCCTTGAATTGTTTCTGGCGATGCCGCTGGAAAATGACCTCTGTTGGTTTAAAACCCTGCAGCAGTTTGTCGGCATATTCGCGGTTTCCCTCGGCGAGCAGGAATTCACCGGTTGAAATATCGAGAAACGCGATGCCAAAAGTATCATCATCGATAAAATGTACACTGCCGAGAAAGTTATTGGTGTGATGTTCCAGCAATTTATCATTCGTGGCCGTACCGGGTGTGATCATTTCGGTTACCCCTCTTTTTACCACCCCTTTGGCCATCTTTGGATCTTCAAGTTGGTCGCATACGGCGACGCGGTAACCGGCCTTTACCAACTTGTGCAGGTATGTATCCAGCGCGTGGTGTGGAAAGCCTGCCAATTCGGTAGACACCGAACCGCCGTTGTTGCGTTTGGTAAGCGTAATGCCCAAAACCTGGGACGTTATTACCGCATCTTCGCCGAAAGTTTCATAAAAATCTCCCACGCGGAACAGCAGCAGCGCATCAGGGTATTTTGTTTTAATCGCCCGGTGTTGTTACATCATAGGCGTCTGGGAACTGCTCGTAGACATGCGGCAAAAATAAGGTTTTGAAATTTGTTCATACCCAGTGATTACACTGTTTCAACGGTTCTGAGGTTTCCCGCGCAGGGCTGGCAGGCACGGAGAGGCCGTGTTTCACTACGTTACCAATCGATAGGCCTAAATTATGATGTAAAGTAAAATCCCTCGTGACCTTACTTCCTGGCTGATAGCTCACGGCTGATAGTTGATCGCCCACAGCGAAGCTGTCAAATTGTGGAGATCACGTGTTAACTTCGCGCCATGCGAAAATTGAGCATGGACGAATTGAACCGGAAATCGGTGGCAGGTTTTAAACAGGCTGAGAAAAACCCGATCGTGCTCGTGCTCGACAATATCCGCAGCATGCACAACGTAGGGAGTATTTTCCGTACTGCAGATGCGTTTCTCGTTAAAGCCATTTATTTATGCGGCTATACACCGAAACCGCCCCACCGCGACATCAACAAAACAGCACTCGGTGCCACTGAAACGGTTGACTGGACCTATTTTGCCACAACAACAGAAGCCGTTCAATTGTTACAACATATAGACTACGAGATACTGGCCATTGAACAGGCTGAAAACAGCTTGATGCTGCAGGACGTGGCGGCTGTTCCCGGCAAGAACCTGGCGCTGGTTTTTGGCAATGAAGTGGAAGGGGTCAGCGATGCGGTCTTGCGTTACTGTCACGGTTGTATCGAGATACCTCAATTGGGTATGAAACATTCTCTCAATGTGTCAGTTGCCGCCGGTATCGTGCTGTGGGAGTTTGTTCGCAAACAGGTGCAGGTGATTCCGGAGCGCGTAACGCCGGGACCATATAACCTGTAAAGGATGTTCATTTAAAAATTATCAAATTGGCTGCTATTAAACACTATTTCTCGCTGGTAAAATTTTCACACACCATTTTCGCGATGCCATTCGCAATCATCGGTTTCTTTTTAGGCATTACGTATCTTCATTTAAATGCTTCCGGTAATGGGCAGCCGCCACCAGATTTAACCCACCTGCTAAAGGTTTTTGTATTGGTGCTCCTTTGTATGGTGTTTGCCCGCAGCGCTGCCATGGGATTTAACCGGTGGCTGGATAAACATTTTGATGCACTGAACCCGCGGACTGCTATCCGCGAAATCCCTGCCGGCATTCTTTCCGCCAACCGGGTACTGCTTTTTGTTGTC
>JBBSSY010000004.1:0-21787 GCA_038241595.1 Chitinophagales bacterium
CCGAATCGACGTATGCCCAGGCAAAACCCAAACGTGTTGTAAAGAAACGGGCAACCACTACTAAAAAGACTACAACCAGTCGCAATACGGGAACGAAGAATGCCAATCTAGTGGCGCCGCCCAAGGATACGATACCGGCAGTTGTTGCAGTACCAACCCTGCAATTGGATACGATCCGCAAGAGCCTGCGCGATGACAATATCGTGAGCCGTAACCAGGTAAGAGATCGTATACCGTTGGATTATGAAAATATTCGGGAAGATGATGCGGTGTACCAACAGCGCCTTTGGCGGGAAATCGATGTCCATGAGAAAATGAACCTGCCCTTCTTGTATCGTGCAGATGAAGACAATGGCAACCAGCGTTTTATCAGCATCCTGTTGAACAAGATTAAAACGGGTGAAATAACTGCGTTCAGTCCAATCGACGACCGTTTTACCACGCCTATTACGGTTACAGAAATTTTCAAGCAGCTTGTTGGTGAAGCGAAAACCGTTTCCGTTCCCAACTGGGCGGAAGATCCGGACGGCTCAAAAGGACTAATGAAGGACTCTGTTCTCACGGAAGAGTTCAACCCTGACAATACGGTTGAAAAATACTGGGTAAAAGAAGATGTAGTGTTTGATAAGGAGTCGTCCAGGCTTCATACCCGCATACTCGGTATAGCACCGCTCAGAACGATCCGCAATCCCGATGGTAGCTACCGCGATGTAACTCCCCTGTTCTGGGTATATTATCCTGACCTTCGCCCAATACTTGTAAAGTACGAAGCATATAACGGGAAGAATTTTGGCGCCCGCATGAGTTGGGAAGAACTGTTTGAAAGCCACATGTTTGCCAGTCGGATCATTAAATCTACTTACGACAACCCGTACGATCAGTATATATCCGGCATCGTTAAGGATCCAATCTTACGACTGCTTGAAGGTGAAAACATCAAAGAGAAAATCTTCAATTACGAGCAGGACCTCTGGTCGTATTAAAATAATAATTGTATGTATTGTCAAAGGCTGTCGAAAGATAGCCTTTGTTGTTTTTATGTTACCGTATTTTTACTCGAATTTTAAAATTAATCTTGATCCAACACAATAAAATAAATGGCAATTTCCTCAATCAGGGTATTGCTTAATACAATTGTTTGATTACTTTTACCATGGTTTTTCATAGGATATTGGATTTTAAAAACGGGGCTGGATTTCTATCCTGGCCCCTTGTTTTTTTATAACCGCCTGTTTTTCCGCTAATTTGAATCTGCTCCCTTCTCTTCTTCCTTTTTTTCGTGGAAATAATTCCAGATCAATTTAGCCTTAGAGGAACCAATTATTTTTTTCAGGATATCCTCATCGGCCTGCGCAATATTGGCAACAGACCTGAATTCACGCAATAGTAGATTTGCGGTATTTTCCCCGACACCCTTAATATTTTCAAGTTCATTTTTAAACGTTCCTTTGCTGCGCTTTTTACGGTGAAAGGTAATTCCAAAGCGGTGTACCTCGTCCCTTATACGACGGATCAGTTTAAGACTTTCACTGCTGTACGGCAATTTGAGCGATTCCTTGTCACCCGCAAAAAAGAGTTCTTCTTCGTTTTTTGCGAGACCAACGAGTGTCAGTTTTCCTTCAATGCCCAGTTCAACAATGCTTTCAATCGCTGCGCTTAACTGCCCCTTGCCGCCATCGATGATAACCAGTTGAGGTAGCGGATGATCCTCGGCCAGGAGACGCTTGTAGCGGCGATAAACCACTTCTTTCATGGTTGCAAAGTCATTGATCCCTTCTACTGTTTTTACGTTGTAATGGCGGTAATCTTTTCTGCTGGCTACCCCGTTTATAAAACAGACCATTGCAGATACCGGGTAACTCCCCTGGAAGTTTGAGTTATCGAAACATTCAATGTGCTCGGGCAGCGAAGACAATTGCAGGTCTGCCTGTAGCTGGTACAAGACTTTGTGTTTTTCCACATCCGTACTTCCTTCCAGCAGTAATAGCTTCTTCCGTTTTAATTCTTCTTTAAAATAATTTACATTCTTCATGGAGAGTTCCAGCAATTTCTTTTTCTCTCCGCCTTTGGGAACCGTTAGTACCAGTTCTTTTTCCGGGTATTCTATGTCAAAAGGAATGATAAGTTCAAGCGAACCGCTACTAAAAACCGTTCTCAACTGCGCGATGGCAAAAACCAGTACTTCCTGTTCCGTTTCTTCGAGATGGGTTTCCAGTTGGGTCGTATGTGTCTGAACGACGGCGCCGTTCTGGATCATCAGGTAATTTACATAGGCGCGGTCGCCATCTTTTAATATCGAAAAGACGTCCAGGTTATTCAGGTGTTTACTGACGATTACCGACTTGGCGCGGTAGCTTTCCAGGTGCTCGATCTTTTTGCGGGTGAGGTCAGCTTTTTCAAACTGCAGGCCTTCTGCATGCGACTTCATTTCTGCTTTAAAGTGCTGGATAACCGGGCTCAGGTTGCCCTTCATAAAATTTTTTAGCTGGCTCAGCTGGTGGGCGTAATCTGCTTCCGTTTGCAGCGCTTCGCAAGGGCCTTTGCAGTTACCCAAATGATACTCCAGGCAAACTTTGAATTTCTTTTTCTGGATGTTATTCTGTGTCAGATTGAGCTTGCAGGTTCTTAACTGAATATTTTGCTTGATAAAATCCAGCAACTCGCGCACCTTGGCAACCGAAGTAAAGGGGCCAAGATACTCCGAGCCGTCGTTAAGTTTATTTCGCGTTAAAAATACCCGTGGAAACGGCTCTTTCTTAATGACGATAAACGGGTAACTCTTGTCATCCTTCAGGTTGATGTTAAAGCGAGGCTGGAACTGTTTGATCAATGAGTTCTCGAGTAAAAACGCATCCTGTTCAGAGTCTACAATAGTAAATTCAATCTGCTCGATCCGGTGAACAAGTTCATGCGTTTTATAATTGGTAAACGCCTTATTAAAATAAGAACCAACGCGTTTGCGCAAATCCTTCGCCTTGCCAACATATAGCAGCTGGTGTTTACTGTCGTAGTATTTGTAAATACCCGGTTGGTGCGGGATTGTGTGCGATATGTTCTGGAAGTCCTGGCTTTTCATTTTCGATCGGCAAATTTCGTATTAATCCCGCGAATCCGTTGGGTCCCATACAACTTTTAACTGTTCTAGTTTTGCCTGGCCGCCAGCGGGAATGGTATTGGTCGTGACTTGGAAATACTTATTCGACTTCCAGAAAAGTTTCTTACTGACCGATCCAGAGGCCCGGTTGATAATCTTTTCCAGGTAAATGCTCTGGACTTTATCGTTTGTCATGGCATCTTGCTGAATGATAATGTCCATCCGCCTGATTTCCAGTTTGTCATCCAGTGCAGTGTACGTTAAGGTAATGGCCGGAATCGACTGGTCGGCAAAACTACTCTCTTCGTAACGACCGTTAAAAGCAGGATCTGACAGATCCGGATGTAGGAAATCATCCGCCAGCGTACGGAATTCATTGTCGGTAAGGGAGGCAGTATCGGTCTTTTTATCATAAGTGGTGAAACGTACGATGGGCGGTTTCATTGAATCTACCAGGTGAACCTGGCCATCGATAAATGATACTACCGGAAAAATTTGCGCTGCCGGAAAAGGATCCGTAGCAAACCGGGCTTTCTTCTGCTCATGCTTACACGATATTACCAGGCAGGCTATTATCCCAAAAAACCAATACTTCATCTGCAAGTCATTAATTAATAAAACAAAAAAAACCGCTGCGGTAAGCAACGGTTTGTAAAATTATAATAAGAAACTTATTTAAGTGTTTTACTAACGCCAATTTTGATACCGTATTCCATCAGGTATTCCTTAATGGGATACCGATCAACGTAAGAAGACATCAGCTGATATCGAAACTGGGGACCAACCTGCCAGCGTACGCCCCCCATTTTATATGATAGAAATGCCTCAACACTGGTATGTACGTTCCACTTACGGATCAGCGAAGGTTCCTTGGTGTAGTTCATATAATCGCTGGACAACAAATAGGCGTCGTTGAATAAAAGGTAGGTTGGTTGAATAGTACCCGCAACATTAAACTGGATTTTTTTATTGCCAATCACTTTCCACTCAGCGCCAACGGGTACAGACAGCTGGAAATACTGGTTCTGAAGTTGTTCACCTGAATAACCGCTGAAGTTACGGATAGAAGTCATAGAGGTAATGGTATCTGCGATCGGTCCTACGCTGTTAAGTGCAATGGAGGTTTTTTCAAAGTATGATCTAAACGCCTTTATTGTGTAACGGGAGTAATTAAGTTGAACACCCGTTTTCAGCGTCAGATTTTTGGACGCGCTGTATAAAATATTGGTTCCCAGTTCAGCACCGATTGACGGGTTGTGCTGCACATAATTATCGATGTTCATGCTGGTCGTGGATACAGGCGCATTTCCATTCTGCCCGGCGGACGGCACCGTTTTGTTATCAGCCAGTTTCCGGTAACTCACCGAAGGCGAAAAATACAACTGAAGGTTAAGGCGTTTGACGGCTGGTTTAGACAGGCGAATAAGGGCCTGTTCCTGCAACCAATTGATTTTTTTCTCGCCTTTCTCTTGGGTGATGGTTATAGGCGAAGCTACCAGGTTTTTACCGTCAACACCAGCTTCCTCAACACCAGGATTAACTGACGACGTACTTGCCTCCACTTCAGGTGAAACGGCTAATTCCGGAAGTTGCAAGGCGGTAGGAAATTCGCCGCCCCGGATAGCAAAAAGTCCCTGGGAAGACCTCGCGGCTGATCCGTACACCCTGTTATCAACCAATTTTTCCTGAACGAGCGGAAAGTTTGCAGAGGCCGTTGATGGCACCTTGTTATTGGCTGCCACCATATTTTCAGGTTCAGCCGTTTTAATATTCTTGGTAAGACGATCTGAAGGTTTGTTTGGAAGAAAAGCTTTAATGGGATTATCTACGCTCAGTCCCTGGTCAAGGAAAAACAGGCCAGTTATAATGATGAGCAGGCTACTTCCGATTGTGATCCAACGTTTGGTAGAATGGAGTGAGTAATAAATCTTCTTCCAGGATTTTTCTGAAGGATATAATTTGTATTGTTCCGTTTTTTGTTTCAGAAAATCCTCAAAGTCATCGGTGTAAATATCTCTATCCATTGTTAACTCTTTGAGAGGTAAGCAGTTTTGGTATATGGTTGGTGCAGGTCTGGTTGTTCACAAATAGCTTTTTTAAGATCATCTGCCGAATGCAGCCAGTATGCCTGTTCTTTCTTTTGACTTTTGTAAAATTTTCTTTCGAACCAGGATATCCTCCAGCATTTGTTTGGCCCGCGTATACTGCGAGCGACTAGTGCTCTCTTCAATTTCGAGCATGGCGGAAATCTCTTTATGAGAATATCCCTCTATCGCATACAAGTTCAGTACGGTACGGTAACCCAGCGGCAGCAGGCGGATACATTCTACCACCTGTTTGGCCTGAACAATTGATGGAACACTTTCTTCCCTGATCTGCAGCGTATTTGCATGGATCAGGTCAACACTCTCGTTGAACTTTTTATTTTTCTTGAGGTTGTTAATGCAGGTATGAACGATAATCCTTCTTATCCAACCTTCAAAAGCGCCCTGGTTCCTGAACGTATGAATCTGGGAAAAAACCTTGATAAAGCCTTCCTGTAACATATCTTCAGCGTCTTCCCTGCTATGTCCGAATCTGTAACAAACTGCAAGCATTTTGGGACTGTACCGGTTGTACAATTCCTTTTGCGCAGTAGACTCGTTCCGTAAACATCCTTGTAAAATGGTTTCCTCGGTCATATTTACCGTTTGGTTACCTGTAATTTAAGACAAATATTCTAAAACAATGCTGCTTGGAACTTCAGAAATTAACCAAATCTTAAAAGGAACCATTCGAAACAACCTGCAACCAAGAAATAAGGTTTTGAAAGAATCTGCAAGGCTCAGTTCGTATCAATTAACACCGTACCCGTCATTTCTTTTGGTATCGGTAGTTTCATCATGGTCAGGATCGTAGGCGCGAGGTCGCCAAGTTTGCCATTTTTAATAGGGCCCTTCCAGGTATTGTCGATTATAAAAAATGGAACAAAGTTTAGGGTGTGGGCGGTGTTCGGTGAACCGTCATCGTTGATCATGTAATCTGAGTTTCCATGATCAGCTGTCAGGAAGATCGTGTAACCGTTCTCCAGGGCAGTTGTCACCAGTCTTTTTACGCAGGTATCCACTGTTTCAACCGCTTTGATCACCGCATCCCAGACGCCGGTGTGGCCAACCATGTCTGCGTTGGCATAATTCAGGCAGATAAAGTCCTGCTCTTTTGTTTTGATCTCCGCCACCACGTCGTCAGTAAGTTCGTAGGCACTCATCTCGGGCTGGAGATCGTAGGTGGCTACTTTGGGTGAGGCCGCCATGATCCTTTTTTCATCGGTATAAGGAACTTCCCGGCCGCCGCTGAAGAAAAAAGTTACATGGGGATATTTTTCCGTTTCGGCCATGCGTAACTGTTTCTTGCCATTATTTGCGAGTACTTCGCCGAGTGTATTGACGAGGTTATCTGTTTCGAAGATCACCTGTACATCTAAAAATGTTTTGTCATATTCGGCCATGGTGGTGTAATCGATGTTCACTTTTGTCATGTCGAATTCAGGCATATCAGACTGCGTCAGCACCTGGCTGATCTCGCGGCAGCGGTCTGTCCGGAAATTAAAACAGATCGCCACATCTCCGTCCTGTATAGTGGCAATGGGTTGCTGGTTGCCATCGACGATAACGGTTGGCTTAACAAATTCGTCGGTGATCTTCTGGTCATATGAATGTTGCATAACGGCCAGCGGGTCGGTTGCTTTTTCACCAATGCCGCGTACGATGGCATCGTAGGCCAGTTTTACCCTTTGCCACCGCTTGTCGCGGTCCATGGCATAGTAACGGCCGCTGATACTCGCAATTTTACCAACAGATTCATTGAGGTTGCTTTGCAATTGACTGATAAATTGCCGGCCACTTTTTGGATCGGTGTCACGACCATCGGTAAATGCGTGGATAAACACGTCCTGCAGCCCCTCGTTTTTGCAAAGCATGGTTATTGCCTTCAGGTGGTCTATGTGTGAATGCACCCCGCCATCACTGACCAGCCCCAGCAGGTGCAGTTTTTTATGATCATTTTTTGCAAGGCGTATGGCCCGTAACAGGACCGGGTTTTTGTAAAACTCGCCGTTGCGAATAGCCACGTTGATGCGTTGCAACTCCTGGTATACGATCCGCCCCGCGCCCAGGTTCAGGTGGCCTACTTCACTGTTGCCCATCTGTCCGGCCGGCAAGCCGACATCTTCGCCACAAGTCACCAAAGTGCTGTTGGGATATTTCTGATACAGCGAACTCACAAAAGGTGTTTTTGCATGCTGTATCGCATCGCTGGATGCAACCTTTCCCAGCCCCCAGCCGTCCATTATAACCAGTATGACTTTTTTACTTTCCATGCCGCTAATCTACTTCATTTAAGAGAACTAGATTGACCCTTAACAACATTCCGCGCAGTTCCGTCTAATTACTGACAATTCCTTGAATTGGCATGTTTTTAGCCATAACCCGGTCGAATCCAATAAAGAAAGTCTCTGTATGAAAAACTAAATACAACCACAATGAATAAGTATATAGGATCTCTCCTGCTCATTTTTTCCTTCCTGCTTTCCTCGTTCACCCGCATCGACACCATTGAAATTGATGATGTGCTTGGGGCGCTCAGGTCTGGCAACGCTTCACAACTTTCCAAACATTTTGACTCCCGAGTGGACATTGCACTACCCGACAAAAGCGATAACTACAGCCGAACCCAGGCGGAAATGATCATGCGTGATTTTTTTGTAAGTAATGGCGTTCGAAATTTCGAACTGAAATATAAAAGTGAAAAAGAAGGTGCAAACTATTGTGTTGGCACCTTGCAAACAAGGAGCGGTAATTTCCGAACGACCATCTTCATGAAGCAAAAAGGCGACAAACAATTCTTACAGGATATCGGTTTCCAAAAAATTGAATAATACTGATTACGATTTCATTAAACACTCATACCGAACTGGGCCCTGCAAATTTGCGGGGCCTTTTTTTATGAGATAAAAATGCAGGGACCGGCTTGCTAACGCGCTTTTATTTAGTTTTGCCGGATGACAATTTCTGACAATCACCTGGACGAACTGGTACGGGCGGCGCTGCGCGAAGACATTGGCGATGGCGACCATTCCACCCTTTCCGTGATTCCACCGGAGGCGAGGGGACGGGCAATTTTAAAGATAAAACAGGACGGAATCCTGGCTGGCGTTGCCGTCGCTCAAAAAATATTTCAATGGCAGGAACCGGGTGTACGATTTACCATGCTGAAACTGGACGGCGAACCGATGACATACGGTGACGTGGCGTTTGAAGTGGAAGCAGCTGTTTATACCATCCTGCAGTGCGAGCGGCTGGTACTAAATTGTATGCAACGCATGAGTGGTATTGCCACCTTAACACACCAGTACACGGAGAAACTTCAGGGGTACAAAACAAAAATCCTGGATACACGGAAAACAACGCCAAATTTCCGGTTGCTCGAAAAAGAAGCCGTACGAATTGGAGGCGGCTTTAACCACCGCTTTGGCCTGTACGACATGATCATGCTAAAAGACAACCACATCGATTACGGCGGCGGCATCGAAAAAACCATTGAACATGCCTGGAACTACGTGCAGGCACATAAACCGGGGCTTAAGATCGAGATCGAAACGAGGAGCATTGAAGACGTAAAAAAAGTGGTAGCTATTGGAAAAGTGGATCGCATTATGTTGGATAATTTTAAACCGGAACAGATCGGCGAGGCACTGCAACTCATCGCCGGTCGATTTGAAACGGAAGCCAGCGGCGGCATCAACCTGGACAATATCGTGTCGTACGCCGAAACGGGTGTAGATTTTATCAGTGTCGGCGCGCTTATTCACCAGGCAAAAAGCCTTGACCTGAGTTTGAAAGCGGTCATGGACTAAATCCATTTTCAAAGAACAAATCATCATGAGTAAAAAAAGATCAATTCCGACGGACGGAATCGTTTTCTCCACCGATCCTTCTTTTAAACCTATGCAGGCAGACGAGCAGCCGGCGGATACCCTCGTGCCGGCGTTGCAGAAATTAAAGATCCGGCTTGATACAAAAAATCGTGGAGGCAAGGCCGTTACCCTCGTGGAAGGGTTCAGCGGTCAGGAAGTTGATCTGGATGAACTCGGGAAAAAAATAAAAACATTCTGCGGCACGGGTGGCGCCGTGAAAGACGGGCTCATCATCGTCCAGGGAGACCAGCGGGATAAAATCCTGCAATGGACCATAAAAAACGGGTTTAAACTTTCAAAGAAAATTTAAACCCGTTTGTGCCACGGACAATTGTCAGATCGCTATTGTCCCTGCGCGAGGCTGTACGCTTTTTTACCACCAATCAGCAGCAAAATTTCCAGAGAGCAGACTTTAAAATCGCCACTCAGGCTGATATACAGGCCGGCGATATCGGTTTGGTTTAACGGACTGTCGTCCAGGCTTTCAAAACGCACATTGTACTGGTTCACGAGGTTCGTATATACCGAACCGGTAGGCCATACCTGCGTGCCACGATTGCTGATGTTCACCATTTTAAATTTGAGGCCCGCATGCCGCAGGCACTTATGGGCGATGATCGCAGGTTGTTCGTTGCTTGCGATGAAAAAATCTGCGCCCGCTATCGTTTCGGTTTGGAGTTCTTTTGATTCCATCATCGCGTTCTGCAGCAGTTTCAGCATCGTTGGTGCATCCGCGAGGTTCGCCAGCAGGGGACGCGCACCAAAGGCAGGCATTTTGCCGAAGTTGCCGATGATGGCTTGCGCAAACTCGGTGGTATTGACGGGCGGTATTGACTTGTCGCCGAAATCACCGGTATGAACGCCACTTTCGAGTGTGAACAACAACGCATTCTCGATAACGGCCGCATGCTGCATCAAACCAAGATGACGCAACATGGCAATTCCGCTCAGGAGCAACGCGGTAGGATTGGCGATATTTTTTCCGGCAATATCCGGCGCGGTGCCATGAACTGCCTCAAAGATGGCGATGTGATCGCCGATATTGGCGCTCGGCGCAAAGCCCAGTCCGCCCACCAGCCCCGCACACAGATCAGAAATGATGTCTCCCTGTAGATTGGTGAGTACCAGTACGTCAAATTCGTTTGGGCGTACTACCAGTTTCATGGCGAGGTCGTCTACAATGATGTCATCGGATTTTAATTCGGGATATTCCTTAGCCACCTCCTGGAAACATTCCAGGAACAGACCATCCGTCAGTTTCATGATATTCGCCTTGTGCACGCAGGTAATACGTTTGGTGCCTTTTTTCCGGGCCATGTCAAACGCATACCGGATTAATTGCATGCTACCCGGGCGGGTAATGAAACGCCGGCTGAGCGCTACATCTTGTGTGAGCATGTGTTCGATACCACCATAGGTATCTTCTATGTTTTCACGAACAATGGTGAGGTCTATCGGGATGCCGGCGTTTGAAAAAACGGTGTCTACGCCATGTAGGGTTTGAAAAACGCGCTTGTTGGCAAAGGTGTTCCAGGTTTTACGGGCGGTTACGTTGATGCTCTTGACGCCCTTTCCCTTTGGTGTTTCCATGGGACCCTTAAAAAGGAGTCCATGGGTTTCGATCACATGTTTTGCTTCTGGCGTCATGCCATTTGAAAATCCTTTGTCGAACACCCATTTTCCCATGTCGACGAATTCATATTCGATGGGTACTTTATTGGCCTCGAAAATAGCAAGCACTGCCTGCATGATTTCGGGACCAATTCCATCGCCTTTTGCAACAGCAATTTTTATCATGGTGATATTTATGGTTAAAAAAGTAGTATATAATTAGAACAGGTAGCGCCTGGTTCCGGTGGGAATAATGATCCACCCATCGTGCATCGCTGAGGCAAAAATAAGCGTCGTAATTCAGGTTTCTATTAAAACTTCGGTAAAGCTTTGAAAGGGGCGGTTATTTTGCTATTTTTGAAAGATCAGCCGTGAAATCGCAGCAATACAACCTTATTGCCATTTGCAGTGTTACTACTCAGTTTGCCGGGTGTTAGTCATCTTATAATTAAATACAATGGCATCAAAGATATCTGAAGGTATTGAAGTGAGCGTGGAGACTTTTTATCAGCCGGATCATTCCAACCCGGTTTCTGGTGAGTATATGTTTGCATACCGGATTTCGATCGAAAACAGGAACAGTTTTCCCGTAAAATTGCAGCGGCGGCACTGGTATATATTCGATAGCAATGGCGAAAACCGCGAGGTAGAAGGTGAGGGCGTGGTTGGCGTTCAGCCGGTGTTAAACCCCGGAGAAAAATACCAGTATGTAAGTGGCTGTAATCTAAAAACCGAAATGGGCAAGATGCACGGTACCTATCTTATGGAAAATATCAACAACAGCAAAACCTTCGAAGTAAATATCCCCGCTTTCGAAATGGTGGTTCCCTTCAAAAATAACTAGTTTATAATTTTTCAAACAACTATAAACTATACACGACAAACTCCAAACTAATCCTGCTCGTGCATCATACGCTGCAACGTTTTTGTGAGCAGGAAAAGGATGAGGGATGCAATCCCCGCCATAATCACAAACAGCATAAAGAAATCATAGAGATTATTCAGTTCCATCCCCAGGAACGATTTAAATTCGAAGGGTATCTGTAGTTCGGTGAGTTTTGCCACCTGCTGTTGCGTAATTGCTGCCTTTTTGGTTAAAATGCTTTGCAGGTCGATGCCGGCCGCTTTTGCCTTTTCAATTTCAGCGATTCCTGGCGGGTACAATGCGCTTAATTTTCCTGCAAAAACATTCGCCGCTGCATTGGCCATAAACCAGACAGCCATCAGCAATGACGCAAAACGCAACGGCGCCAGTTTATTTACCAAAGAGAGTCCGATCGGGGAAAGGCATAGTTCACCCCAGCTGTGCAGGGCATACATGCCGGTAAGCCAGATCATACTTACTTTTACCCCGGGCTGCAAATCCTTGACTCCGAATGCAATCCAGAGGTAACCCAACGCCAGCAATAGCAAGCCAAAGGCCATTTTTGTCGGAGAAGCGGGTTCCAGGTTGCGTTTGCCGAGTTTGATCCAGATCCAGGCAAATATTGGTGCAAAAACAACGACAAATATCGAGTTTAACGACTGGAACCAGGATGGCGGAACATTAAAGTCAAGTGCATCTACGCGAAGTTTTGTTTGTTCGGCCGCGAAGAATGACAACGACGCACCAGCCTGCTCAAATGCACTCCAGAAAAAGATAACAAAAAAAGAAACGATAAAAATTACCGCGATCCGCTGTGTCTCTATTTTGGTGAGGGTTTTATCAGAGAAGATCAGGTAAATGATCATTGCCAGCGCCGCCAGCAAGAGGTAAGAGATGTCGAAAATATTTTTAGCGTGTATATACAACAACCCGATTGCTATCGCCGAATAGAACACCATGGCGAGAATAACCTGTACAGATAGCTGTTTCTTCAGGAAATGGGTACTATCAGCCATATGTTCGGGTACCGCACCCACCGGTTTGCCATCGTGTGAAACAATGTATTTGCCTTTCAGCCGGTGGAAGGTAATCACACTGAGCAACATGCCGATGGCGCCGACCAGGAAGGCCCATTTGAAATCATCCGGGTTGCCGGTATTTCCCACCAGGCCACAGATAAATGGCCCGAAAATTCCGCCGACGTTGATGCCCATATAGAACACAGTGTAAGCGGCGTCGAGCCTTTTATCTCGCGCCGGGTACAGTTGACCGACCATCGATGAGATATTCGGCTTGAAGAATCCGTTGCCAGCGATCATAACGCCCAACCCGGTGTAGAAGAGCATTGACGAGATATCGGGCGATGTTTTATACAAGGAGGCGCAGACAAACAGGATGAGTTCTGCCAGGGTCATCACCAGTCCGCCAAAAATGATCGAGTTCCGGTTTCCCCAGTACCGGTCGGCGATAAACCCGCCGACAAGCGGCGTGAGGTAAATAAGTCCGGTATAACCGCCATATAGGTTTGAGGCAAAAGGCTTGCTGAAAACCAGCGCATCAGTCATGAAATAAATAAGGATCGCCCGCATGCCGTAGTAATTGAACCGTTCCCACATTTCGGTGAGAAAAAGCACATAAAGCCCCTTCGGGTGTCCTTTCTGTTGAAAAGCAATATCAGCCATGGTCGATGATCTGGTAAATAAAAGATTGTTTCCTGAAAATAGTAATAAATCATCATCCCCTCCGCACAATAAAGAAATAAAGCCATTTGACCTGTGGGGGTAAATGCCGGATAAAATATTACGCCGTTGTGAAAATTTAATGGTTAATTCGCACCGATCAACATGATTTAATGGATTGATATGAGAATATTGTTATTGGGTTCGGGTGGACGGGAACACGCGCTGGCCTGGAAGCTGTCACAAAGCAACCGGTGTAAACACCTGTTCATTGCCCCGGGAAATGCAGGCACCTCGCAATGCGGCAGCAATGCAGCTTTGGCGTTGAATGACTTTGACGGAATCGCCGACTTCTGTACCAAAGAAATGATTGATATGGTCATCGTGGGACCCGAAGAGCCGTTGGTAAACGGTATCGTCGATTTTCTGCGCAGTAATATGAACCTGTCAGGCCTCATGATTATCGGTCCGTCACGTGAAGGGGCACAACTGGAGGGCAGTAAGGCATATGCAAAGGCTTTTATGCACCGAAACGGCATTCCTACAGCGGAATACCGGGAGTTTGATGAAGCTCACTACGAGCAAGGTCTGGAGTACCTGCGTCAGCATCCGCTGCCTGTAGTACTGAAAGCGGATGGCCTCGCAGCCGGCAAAGGGGTGCTGATTTGTCAGAGTACTGATGATGCGGTGTCGGAATTCGAACAAATGCTTACAAAAAGCAAGTTTGGGAAAGCGGGGAACAAAGTAGTGGTGGAAGCCTTTTTAAGTGGTATTGAACTGAGTGTTTTTGTATTGACCGATGGCAAAAACTATGTCGTTTTTCCTGAAGCAAAGGATTATAAGCGGATTGGTGAAGGAGATACCGGGCTCAACACCGGGGGCATGGGAGCGGTAAGCCCGGTGCCGTTTGCAGATGATTCTTTCATGCAAAAAGTAACCGAAAGGATCATCAAACCCACGGTAAACGGGCTTATTCGCGAAAAGATCGATTATGTAGGATTTTTATTTATCGGTCTTATAAAAGTGGATGATGAACCGTTTGTGATCGAATACAATTGCCGCCTGGGTGATCCTGAAACAGAAGTGATCATTCCGAGGTTAAAAAATGACCTGGTGGATGTGTTTGTGGCTGCGGCTGGTCAGCATCTTGATGGAATTTACGTAGAGACGGATGAGCGCGTGGTATCAACGATCGTAGCGGTGAGCGGAGGCTACCCGGAAACCTTCCTGAAAGGCTACCCGATCAGTGGCCTGGATACTAAACAGTCTGCCGACTCCATCGTGTTCCAGGCAGCGACCCTGCAGCATGATGGTTCTGTGATCACCAACGGTGGGCGCGTGTTATGCGTTTCCTCTTTTGGTTATACGATACCGGAAGCTGTGAGCCGGTCAAACAAGGTGCTGGAAACAATTTATTTCCAGGATATTTTCTATCGGAAAGACATTGGTTACGAATTTCAATAAGCTGGAAAAAATACTGCCCGAAAATCACAATCGACCGACCCGCCGTTGTTGTATCTAACGGCGAGCAATATCCCACGAAATAGCCAAAATGTTAAATTATTGTAACGCATGCCTTGAGCGGATTTGGAGCCGCTTTCAGGCATAGAAGTTGGCAAAGAATCGAAACGTGATAGATAGCGCCTGTTGCTATTGACATTCCCTGCAAAAAAACATTTTAAATCAATGTATTGCCTTTGTTAATTCGAATTATTTGCCTCAATTTTGCTGGCATTGTAAATGACTGTATAAACCTGATTCTCAATAATGGGCCTTTTTAATTTTTTTACTCAAGAAATAGCGATGGACCTGGGTACTGCAAACACCCTGATTATCCATAATGATGAAATTGTCGTGAATGAGCCGTCGATTGTTGCACTGGATCGTAATAACCCGAAGACCGTACTTGCAGTTGGTAAGAGAGCATTGATGATGCATGAAAAAACGCACGAGAGTATCCGTACTGTGCGCCCCTTGAAGGATGGAGTCATTGCCGATTTTAATGCTGCCGAATTAATGATACGGGAGATGATCAAAATGATCTATCCCAAGAAGCCATTGTTTCCACCAAGCTGGAGGATGATGATTTGTATTCCTTCCTCTATCACCGAAGTAGAAAAAAGAGCGGTACGCGACAGTGCCGAACAGGCTGGCGCCAAAGAAGTATATCTTATCCACGAACCGATGGCTGCCGCGCTGGGTATCGGTATTGACGTAGAAGAACCGGTTGGTAATATGATCATTGATATTGGGGGTGGAACCACCGGTATTACGGTGATCGCACTTGCAGGTATTGTTTGCGACCAGTCTATCCGCATTGCCGGAGACGAATTTACCGCTGATATTATGGAGGCGCTACGCCGGTATCATAGCTTGCTGATTGGTGAACGTACTGCTGAACAGATCAAAATCCAGATCGGTGCCGCCATGAAAGATCTTGAAAACCCACCCGATGACCTTCCGGTGAATGGTCGTGACCTGGTAACAGGCATTCCAAAACAAATTATGGTCAGTTTCCAGGAAATTGCCGAGGCGCTGGATAAATCTATTTTTAAAATTGAAGAAGCGATCCTGAAAGCACTCGAAACGACGCCGCCGGAACTGGCTTCTGACATATACCGGCGCGGGTTATACCTCACAGGTGGTGGCGCATTGCTCCGTGGGCTCGATCAGCGTTTGACACAGAAGATTAAACTGCCGGTGCATATCGCCGACGATCCCCTGAAGAGCGTGGTGCGTGGTACCGGTCTTGCATTAAAACATTACGACCGTTACCCGTTCGTAATGAGGTAATTGGCAAAGCTTTCAACCGGAACAGGTTGTAATCCTGTCGGTAAAAAGGTTGTCTTATTTAATCACTTGAAAATTCTTCTTTTCTGCCGACCGGTTGAAAAGCGGGGATGGGCCTTATGCGTAACGTTTTTCTCTTCATTAGGAGATACTTTATTTTCCTCTTCTTCCTGGTGTTGCAGATCATTTCCCTGTCCCTGCTCTTCCGGTACAATAAATTCCACGAAGCCGTTTTTAGCAACGTTGCCGGTGATGTTACCGGGAAGATTAATGAGAAATTCAACAACGTTGAGCATTATTTCAATTTAAAGAATACGAATGAGGCACTGGTGCACGAAAATGTGTACCTGCGAAGCCTGCTAAAGCTGAACTTTGAATCCGCCGACACCACGCGCAAAATAATCGTGGACTCAATACGGGTCGATTCTCTCCTGAAATTCCAGAAATACCTTTATTACGATGCACGCGTGGTGGGTAGTTTTACCAGTACGCAAACCAATTACCTCACCATTCACCGGGGTGCCAATCAAGGTATTCATAAGGATATGGGTGTGACCGGACCCGAAGGGATCGTCGGCCGGGTAGTTGAAGTGAGTGATAATTACTCCGTGGTGATGAGCGCCCTCAGCAAACAATTTAAAGTTAAGGCTAAATTGAAAAATACGGGGGAGAACGGCACCATTGAATGGGATGGGGTGAGCACCACAACGCTGCTGATGCGGGATATTCCAAAAAGTGCAGTACTTAAAAAAGGCGACAGCGTATTGACCAGCGAATTGTCGTCAATATACCCGCCCAATATTATGGTGGGCCGGATCCTGAATATTACTGACGACAAGAGCAGTAATTTCTTTACGATCCGTTTAAAAACCGCTACAAATTTCCAGAATGTCCAGTACGTGTACGTGATTGACGATATCCAGAAAGCCGAGCGCACCAAACTCGAAGAAGGCATAAAAAAAGAACATGAGTAGCCTGGTCAAAAATATAATCCGTTTTGCGTTATTCATCCTGATCCAGGTTTTTGTGCTGCACCAGATTCCAAGCCTGCATCGATTTATCACGCCGTACCTGTATTTCCTGTACATACTCTGGCTACCCTTCCGGATGTCTCGTTTTTTCCTCTTAAGTGTGGCCTTCATTTTTGGATTGACACTCGATTATTTCCTGCATACACCCGGCCTGCATGCAGCACCCTGCGTGTTGATCGCCTATGTGCGTCCTTTCCTGATCAATGTGTTGATCTCCCAGGAAGGCGCTGAACAAAACTATGCATCCCCTTCAATTACGAGCATGGGCCTTGCGCCTTATTCAACGTATGTGCTGGTATTGACTATTTTACACCACGGGTATCTTGTTTTCCTGGAATGGCTGCAGTTTGGCAACGTACTCTACTTCTTTGGAAAGGTACTTGCCACCACGGGCGTGAGCCTGTTGCTGATCCTGGTTACTGAACTGCTTGTTTTTCGCAAAGAAAAGTTCCGGACCAATACCTAAAATCAGCACTTATCAGCACGCTAACCGGCACCAGGCACACGTGCCTTGCGGTTAACAAAATTTATATTCCGGCGTTAACAGTTATATAAAATTAATGTGCAATTTTGTAGCGTTTGGAAGCTTCAGTACCTTCAAAGGAATACCATGGATAAATTTCAAGGGTTTTTTTTGTGATTGGTTGCATGAAAACCAGCCTGCCAATACACATCTTTCTTCGGCAAAAATGTATGTAGAAGATAGAAAGGAAATTACTTACAGGATGTTTTGCCTGGATGATGTCATTTATGGGGAATTTGCCCGGTCAAGTCGGGGATCGTTTCGCAAACAATTTTTCGTTATAAAAATTTGAAAACTTTTATCAGACAATGTCTGTGTTCAATCAATCAAGAAGTAATATAATCCGGCTCATTTTTGTAGGGGTGTTTTTAATTATGGTCGCTCAGCTTTTTAACCTGCAGATCATCTCAGGTAAATACCAGAAACTGGCTATGGACAATGCGGTGTATCCCAAGCGCATTTATCCCAACCGCGGCATTATTTTCGACCGCAACGGAAAGGCCATTCTTAATAATACCATCATGTACGACCTCACGGTAACCCCCGCGCAGGTAAAAGGCATCGACACGATGGAACTTTGTAAGTTGCTGGAGATCGATACGGCTGAGTTCAAAAAACGAATCCTGGATGCAAGATTCAAAAACGGGGCGGTGCGCCCGACGGTATTTGAAGATCTCCTGCCGGCATCCATGCAGGCCAAACTCGAAGAGAATATCTATAAATTTCCCGGCTTTACACTCGTGGAGCGGCCAGTTCGGGTATATCCTTTCAATGCTGGCGCGCACATCATGGGTTACGTGGGAGAAGCGGATTCAGGCATCATAAAAAGATCCGGCGGTTTTTACCAGATGGGTGATTACGTTGGTCGTGCGGGTATTGAAAACTCGTACGAGAAAGTACTCATGGGCCGTCGTGGCATGCAGTTTATGATCAAGGATAATAAGAACCGCATCCAGGGCTCCTGGGAGAATGGCGATTACGATACCGCTGCCGTAGCCGGTCGTAATATGCGGAGTTATCTCGATGTCGAGATACAACAACTGGCAGAAAAACTACTTCATAATAAAGTAGGAGCGGTGGTTGCCATCGAACCAAAAACGGGTGGCATCATTGCGATGGCTTCTGCGCCGGACTTTAACCCCAATGACCTTACCGGGCCAAACAAGCAGAAAAATTATGCAAAGCTGGCGCTTGATGTATCTGGCCCGTTGAACAATCGCGCGATTGGTGGACGATACCCGCCGGGTTCCACTTACAAACCCCTGGGTGCGCTGATTGGGCTCGATGAAGGGGTAATAACGCCACAAAGCGGCATCGGTTGCACAGGCGCTTATTATGGCTGCCGCAGGCCCGTTCGCTGCACCGAGCACTGGGCGGGGCACGCGGCCAACCTGCGGCTTGCCATTGCGTGGTCCTGTAATTCGTTTTTCTCCAATACTTTTCGCCTGACGGTTGATAATCCGAAGTATGGTGATTCCCGGCTCGGTTTGCAGAAATGGAAAGAATACCTCAGTGCGTTCGGCCTCGGCCACCGCATCGGTGTCGATCTGCCGAGCGAAGTGGGCGGAAACATCCCTGATACCGCGGCATACAATAAGGAATACCGTGGCTCCTGGAATTCATGCACAATGGTAACACTCGGTATCGGCCAGGATAAAATGCTGGTCACCCCCTTGCAAATGGCAAACGCCATCAGCATCGTGGCCAACAAGGGATATTATTATGTGCCGCACTTTATCAAACAAATTGACGGGGAAACCAAGGAAGACACCATGCTCAACCGCTTCCGGGTGAAACATGAAGTGCTCAGCCATATTTCGAATGATGCGTTTGAAACAGTCATCAGCGGCATGCAGGACGTGGTAGACGGTGGTACCGGCAGGGTGGCCAGGATCCCCGGCATTAATGTGTGTGCTAAAACGGGTACGGCGGAAAACTACCTTATGCTCGATGGAAGACGAACCAAACTGAAAGACAATTCGATGTTTGTCTGTTTCGCACCACGCGAAAACCCACGGATTGTAGTGGTCGTTGTTGTGGAAAATGCCGGTTTTGGTGCCACCTGGGCAGGCCCGATCGCGGCGCTGATCATGGAAAAATATCTTAACGACACGTTGCGCACCGAAAGGCTGAAGGAAGTGGAACGGGTTTCCAATGCCAACCTGATGCCTGCCTACCTGCCCCGTTTGCAGTACAAAGCCGATTCGATCAGGGCCATTAAATGGATGCAACTGACAAAAGACTCCAGCGTGTACAAAAGATTTCTGAAGAAGGCATTGCCTAAAAAAGAACCTGGCAATGTTCCCGGCGGCAAAACGCCGGTAAAGCAGGAAACCCCCGCGATCAAAACCAGAATTACGGTGCGGCCGGTTTTCAAATCCCCGGTAACATAATATGGAACGGAACCCTGCTATTTCCAAAGGAATCGACTGGATCCTCGTCTGGATCTTTATTGCACTTACTTCCATCGGTATCCTCAGCATTTTTGCGGCTACCTACCGGGAGGGTGATCAAATGGTACAAACTTTCCTGTCGTTTAAAACAGATTACAGCCGGCAGCTGCTCTATTTCGGCATTGCCGGTTTGATGGGGACGTTCATCCTGCTGACCGACAGCAAGTTTTTTACCGCCACGGCGAACCTCTGGTACGCCTTCGGCATTGTGCTGTTATTGCTGGTTTTTCCGTTTCATACCGCCGTAAAAGGCACCAATTCGATTATCAAGTTTTCATCATTCCAGCTCCAACCTGCGGAACTCTGTAAAGTATTCGTCAACCTCGCGCTGGCAAAATACATTTCAAGGGTAGATACCAATTTTAAGAAAACGCGCTCACAACTTATCGCGGCAACCATTGCGCTGGTACCGGCAGTACTGGCCATCATGCAGAGTGAAACAGGCCTGGCACTGGTATACTTTTCTTTTTTCCTGGTCATGTTCCGCGAAGGGTTGCCGGCCGCGATACTGGTTGTGTTCTTTTCACTGGCGATTTTGGTCGTGGCTACCTTGCTCATAGAGCCCAATTTGCTGGCGATTCTACTTACGGTAGCCGCTTTGCTCACGCTGTATTTTTTACGCCGGCAAATCAAACGAAAAAGACGGTTGTTGTTTTACATTATCAGCATCTGGGTATTTTGCGTAGGTATCCAGCGCTTTGCCGTACCCTTTGTTTTCGATCACGTATTTCAGCCGTACCAGGTTAAACGCATTTATGACACCATTGGTAAGGATTATGTGCCCAAGAATGAAGCAGCGGCAATGGAAATAGAAATAAAAAGCAGTGGCAAGAAAAAAGATGCAGGCAACTACAATGTAAAGCAAAGCAAGATCGCCATCGGGAGCGGTGGCTTGCTCGGGAAAGGATTGCTTAAAGGTACTCAAACCCGTTACGATTTTGTACCCGAACAACGAACCGATTTTATTTTTTGCACCATTGGTGAAGGTTTCGGTTTTGTGGGTAGTACCATCCTGATGGGAATATACTTTTTATTGCTGATGCGGATCATAACCATTGCAGAGCGACAGCGAAGCGTTTTCAGCCGGTGTTATGCCTATGGAGTGGCTTCCGTTATATTCTTTCACCTTGCCATCAATGTTTGTATGACGATCGGGCTTGCACCGGTGATCGGCATTCCGTTGCCCTTTATCAGTTACGGAGGTACATCCTTAATTAGCTTTACCATTCTTTTGTTTATCCTTATCCGCCTTGATGCCGATCGTCAAATGGTGTTAAGATAAATGGCCAGGGTAAGCGTGGCAATAAATTTTTGTCGGCCGCGGGCTGCTAAACATCTTAAACCAATTCATTTTCATGCAGGTTATTCCACTCTCAGAAGGGTCTTTTACCATTGACAAATCAAAGCTGTTCGTGCCATTTGATAACGGTACCGACGACCTCCAAACGCGGGCACCCGGCAGTCTGCTTGTGGAAGTGCAGCCCTTTGTGGTAGTCACTTCCGAGGATATCCTGCTGCTGGATACCGGTTTGGGATTTCAGAAAGACGGCGTAATGCAGTTGCATAAAAACCTCATGGATCATGGCATCAACCCGGGTGAAGTTACCAAGGTATTAATGACCCATCTGCATAAGGACCATGCCGGTGGCGTCAGCATGGAATCAAAAGAAACGGGTCACCCGGAAATGGCTTTTCCTGCCGCCACCTATTATATTCAAAAACAGGAGCTTGCATTCGCCTTCGAAAAAGGATTTCCGTCATATATCACGGATGAACTGGAATGCATCA
>JBBSSY010000005.1:0-20891 GCA_038241595.1 Chitinophagales bacterium
AGATCACCGGACAAACTGATTCGATTGGAAACTTTAAAATCGGTATTTAGCCTAATATCCCTTTTATTTCCGTCAGATTGAGGAATGATGCCTTTTTGGTCGAAATAATTCACGGTCAACAATGTCTTTAAGCGTTCAGTACCTCCGGCCAATGAAATGGTATGATTTTGCTGAGGCGCAGGGTCAAGCAGATAGTCAAACCAAACATTAGGCAGGGGATATTTGTAACGATCAGTAGCATTCACCCACTCCCCTATTTGTTGTTCTGTATATAAAGGAGCACTTCCCACATTCACCGCGGCTACGTTCTTCATCCGCAGGGTTTCTTCCAGACCCATGTGTTTAGGATGAAAAAGACTGTTTTGAATAGCATAATATCCATCGTAGTTTACCCGCAACTCACCAACCTTTGCTCTTTTAGTGGTAACCAATACGACTCCATTGGCAGCTCTTGATCCATATATTGCCGTAGATGCGGCATCTTTAAGAACACTTATCGATTCGATATCAGCCGGATTAATGTCTGCGAAATTCTGTTCAATGCCGTCTACAATGGTCAGAGGGTCATTATTGCCTAAGGTAGTAATTCCTCTTATCCTGATATTTGCGTTTGATTTTCCTGGAGCACCACCCATATCACGAATGGTAACGCCGGGAGCCAATCCCTGTAATGCCTGGGCGGCACTGGCAACAGGACGCTTCATTAACGCGTCTCCCTTAATGTCTGAAACTGCGCTGGTCAAACTTGTTTTTTTCTGGTTTCCATAGCCTACTACTACCACATCATTTAACCCGCTTGAGGCAGACCTGTTGAGGGTAACGATTACATTCGTTTCGTTAGCAGCTATCGTCTTTGAAAAAGGTTCGAAACCGACATATGAGATCTGCAACACTGCTTTGCCCCCTGGTACCGTGATCTCAAACCGCCCATCCTGACTGCTAACACTGTTAATGTTGGCGCTCGCGTTAGCCAAAGATATCGTAGCACCCTGAAGAGGCGCATTGTTTCCGCCATCCTGTACAATGCCTGAAACCGTTCTCTGCTGCGCCACACAATGCAGTGATATTAGAAGAAATGATAGTATTCCCAGGAAGCATTCGATTAGCTTTTTTTTCATAAGTGTTTATTAATTTCTTAAGAAATACCCTTGCTAGATTTTGGTGAGGTGATATTCGTATCGAATCAGAAGACTAAGATATCGAATAATTAAGGCGGATATTAATATATGCACAGCAAAACAGCGAGAACGTTATCGGGAAAGTTATCGTAACCAGATTTCATCTTGTTGCCAACTTTGCCGTTTCTGTCAGTGGGGACGAGCGCTTCGAGGTGGAAGCAGGTTGTAGCTGACCACGCGTTTGCCCAAAGCAGTTCGTAACACCAGTGAATAACTTTTCCTTTGCGGACCTAAGCCGCGAGCAATATTATCTGTGTACTCGCTGAAGAAAGATAAGGGAGCTAGCGGCTTTATCCTGCATGGAGCTCACTCTTCTGGCAACCTGGTGACAAAAGTGGATATTACGGACCATAGTTTACCACTTATTTCAGACCTAGTTTAAACGGATCATTTTTCATCCATTCATTTACAACACATTGACAGACGATTTTCTTGAGCTTTTTTTGATATTGCTCATGCCCGTGTTATGCTGTGTTTGCAACCGTCTTCAGGTAAAATTCATATTCCTTGATAAATAAACGGTTTACGACCACTAGGTCGACATCCTCCTTTTCATATTTCCACCTAATAAAATCCTTTAGATGTCTCAACGCAGCTTTGAATTTCTTCAGTGTTCCTGGCGAGTACTCTCTTCCAACAAGTTTTCAAACTAGGTATTATGATCTCAGAAGACCTGAATTAGCCCATACTGCTTTCTTATCTTTATTAAAAAGTTGTGCAAGAAATTCATTGGGTGTCGGGGTTAGGCCTTTAAGGTCAAACTCCTTTTTGCAGGACATAAATGTTGCCTGTAATAACGTCCAGGTAATTGTTCAACACCGTCGCTTCTTTTTTAGGGGTCGTCGCGCGACGCTTTGCATAATCCCACTTTGAAGGCTCGCATGTTCGTTGAATACTTGCGTCAGCTCTTTTCCATCAATGGTGATCCTCAGGTAAATGGCCAAGCCCCCTGAATAAGGGCTGCTCCTTTTCAAGAGGAATAATGTTTATAACGCTGAATCATTTCAATTGCTTTATGGTTAAAAATAAATTTTTAGCCACCTCGAAACATGAACAATTTCTGAACATGTTGGAAAACAAGCACTTGCAATGAATTCGAGCGTCTTTTTTCAAGTTGATCAGTGACGCTCGAGTTACGCTTTAAATTTTTAATATTATTAGATCTGTTTTGATATCGCTAAACCAAAAAACCCTGCAAAATGCTTGGTTTGCAGGGCTTTCGAACGATTTTGAGCTATTTTGATATTCTCTTATGTGATCCCGCTGGGAGAACCGTATGCAATTACAAACGGCTCATTATCAACGAAATATACTTACGGTCAGATTTATACTCACCAAATACTCACTAGCAAAAAACAGCAGATTTTAGTGGCCAAAATTAATGGCTTTAAGGTTTAAATCAAAATAGTTTAAATTTATAACCGTCATCGGTTTAAAGATGGTAATGCTTGCGAATTTTGGATATCTCGCACCACCGTTTACCACTTATTTCAGAGCATAGTCGTTCTTCATCGTTTAGGTCGAATTGCTCTTTCGCCCAAGAAATTGACTAATGGCAAAATATTTAATGTTTAATTTCAAGTGTTTCTGTATGCAGTCCAAATTCTTAACTGTATTTATCTCTTAATCTTCAACCACTCGACCGAATTTGACAGAACTTAGGTGGCCATTTGCCAAATAGTTATTAAGTACGGTATCATTTTTATTCGTAGCGTTTCTAACTTCAAATGTGTAGTATCTGCTAAGGCTGTGTTATTTTCATCTACTGTAGGAGTTAAGACCCATCGTGGAATTAGAGGGTAAATTAAGCACAACAGCCCCCCTGATTTCAGGTGTAAGCGTTCTACTTGAATCAGTAATTAGCCACGGAAATAGGGAATAGCTAGGCAAGGTGATATTGATTAAGCTTTCATTCAAACCAGTATCGCAATGACGCCTAAGATTTTGCAGAAAAATTTCAGGGAAATCAGGGTAGTAAGCAGCTGCTGCTTGGTTTTAGGCTTATAGGGTTCTTCCAAAACATCTTTATAGCGGTACCACTTTTCTTTCAGGTATTCGATGATCGTGATTGTTACGCCTTTTGACGGCAGAGCAAGTGAAAGGGTTTTGTTTTCTTGATTCATAAAGTCAACCAAACGAAATCAATATAATGGTGCCGAATTCGAGCGGGCATTTACCTAAAATTATTCCGCACCAATTCTCGGCAGCTAATTGACAATCAATTTGTTAAAAGACTGAACAGGTTGTTTGACGGCGGCTATAGCTCTCTTTATAACGTTTAAAGCCCATGCAATGATTCAAAAATTCAAAACGCTATTTTTCACCAGCACGAGGCGGATAAAAGTAACAAATCCAGTTTATGATTAGGTTGCCACACCCAAACATTAACTGGATTTGAAAAATTTATTTTGAAGCGGCTACTGCTTTCACAGCTTCGCGAACGATATCTGCTAAGCCCTCGCCCTGAGCGTTAAGCGTTTCCAGGCTGGAAGCATCCAAAAAGTTGGCGAAAAGAATATAAGAAGTTCTTGTTTCCGGGTGGTACCGCATAATCGTCATATAAGCCGGCCGTGCACCATTGTGTCCATAGCCAAGATCTGGAGGATTAAGTTCCGTGCCTAATGCGTAGTTTACGTGTTCTTCGTTGGTGGGTTTACCTGCAATTAATTGTGCATGCAGGTCTGCATTTAATATGGTATTCGTTCCGTAGAGCGCATTTGCCCACGTAGCTAAATCTGCAGGTGTCGTAATTATATTGCCGTCGGCAATGGTAAATGAAACATTGTCTTCATCCCACTCAATAAAACTACCCTGAAATTTAAGCCAGCCGGTAACGTATGGGGCGGGCATGTGCTGATCAGTACCCAAATAAGGAAACCGGGTGTGGCTCATCTTTAGGGGCGTTAAAAACTCATCCTGTAAAAATTGGTCGTAACGCTTGCCCGAAACCCGTTCGATAATTGTCGCCAAGAGATGATAACCGGTATTCGAGTAATGAAATGCGGTACCAGGGGCAAAGTAACTTAGCTTATTCTTTGCGGCTACACCGACCAGTTCCGGAAGGGTGAATGTATGGTTTTCACCCACTGTAGCGAATGTATAGTTGATGTATTTTTGACCCGCATAGGGTGCACTTGATGTAGCGGGAATTGAATCGTTGGTTATATCAAAAACCCCAGCCCTATGTTGCAGCAAAAGTCGGAGGGTAATCTTTTCTTTATTTGGTATGTCGTATTCAGCAGTAGCCGGGATATAAGGTTTGTTTGTGCCCGGAATATTGCCCGTGATGAAATCATCCAGATTTACTTTGTTTTGTTGCCGGAGCTTAAGTATGGCGGCAGCAGTGAATGATTTGGTAGTGCTAGCCCCTCTGAATTGGATATCGTCACCATACTCTTTTGGGAAACCGGATGAGACGTAGACGTCCTGGCCGCTGGTTTGAATTTTCCCGCCGCTTGCGGCTTGTTTTACATAAAGGCCAAAGCCAACTGGCTTACCGGGAAATTTAGCTTTGTAGGCGACTAAATCCTTGTCAAGGATTTTTTGAAGACTTTCTTTTAAATTGCCAGCGCCATGATTATCAGGAGAAGACTTTTTGCACCCGGTAGTAATAATGGATCCAACAATAAATAATAAAAAGAATTGTTTACGCATAATAATTTGTTTTTAATACAGGTGAAATTTTAATGATTTAGTAAGCCGCTTAACATTTAAACGGCGTTAATAATAGGCAACCAATTGGTGATATTCAATGGTATCGAACAATTGACCACATTTGTAAAGGTGATGTAGCAGGCTTTGATCTGCTTACAAAAAAACAGTAATTGCTGATCAATTTATTGTAGAATAAATTCGAATGTCATCTTGCCAAAATCACTTTGCCATTTATGCTGTTTCAATAAGAAGTTAAAACTTTCAACTGTCTGTGTACTGAATTTTTTATCTGGTCAGTTGGGGAAATAACCCGTCGGTGAACTTCCAATCAACAGCCGAAGTATCAAAATCCTGTCATAAAAATGATAGGTTGATAAACAATAAAATGTGGTTGTCGTATGAATCCGATATGGTTCCGGATGGCTACATAAACGTTACGTACCCGGTTCCCCTTAATAGCGGGGTCAGTGCTACCAGTCCGCACAGGCAAAGTTCCTACGATGTTATTTAATTCTGGAGAATGGAATATTTTCAAAAATGTGATCCATCTGCCAATCCTTATAATCGAAATGCCACCATTCGTAGTCGTAGACCTTAAACGCATAGGCTTCCATGTTACTTCTAAGCAGATCTCTCATCTTACGTTGTTCTGCTGTGCCGCCTGTATAATTTGGATAAGAGCGTTCGCTCATCTCATCATACTGGCCTGTCATGGGCACTTCTTTGCCGGAAGCAAGTTCATACAAGCTCAGATCTACCGCACAACCCCGGTTATGCCTGGAACCTTGTTTAGGATTTGCTACAAACTTTTTATTTTCGTCGGGGGTCATATCCCAAAATATTTTGGTGACAGACCATGGCCGATATCCATCAAATACGAGCAGGCCATATCCAAGAGATCTTAGTTCTTTATTTACGTTTACCAAAGCCTCTGCCGCCGGTCTTTGCATAAATGCCCTCGCTTCCTTATAAGTTGGTTTGCCTGCAAGATTGTTGCTTGTAGCATACCTGATATCCAGGTGGATAGAGGTATCCAATTTCACCAACTCAACGAAATCACTGGTTTTAAAACTTCCTGTTTCATGAGGCGGTTTTGACGCACAACCACTGGTTAAACCAAGGCTGGTTAACACCAAACACCAAAATAAGCTGTTATATTTGCTGCAGTGTAGCAATCTGGCATTCATCTATATCGTTTTGTTTCGTCGTGTTTTATCGCTCAACGAGCATTTCCAATTGCTAATCGGTGAAAATGTATACCTGTCATTTCTTTATAAGGTCAGGGAACAATCCCCCTGTGAATGTCCAGTCATCAGCGTTGGGATTTAGATTACCAATCCCGTCATCTCCCAATTCATGTCCGTAGATTAATGCCGGTTTGGTCACGCTGAATTGTTCAAACACATAGCTCCGGTTGAACAAACCATTCGGGTTGATGATGTGACCAGGCGTATCATCAACAAACAATACGTTCGATGCCGCATCAGGGAAAGGATTCCCGCCAATGCCCAAATCGTACTGATACACGGTCCAGTCGATCGTTTGGTCTTCAGTATTGTAGGAAGCCAGCTCGGCGCGCACATACGATCCCTTGTATTTAGTATAAAATTCATTACGTGCCCAACTAAGAAGAACTCCTGCTGGCGTCGTGTCTGTTGTCACATTGAAGGAATAGTGCCGATACAACTGGCAACATCTCATAGTGGCCAGATTCCAAACGGATTTCTGGTGATGAAGGACCATTGGGTCATATATTTTATAGTATTCGACTGAATGATCTTTCTTGTCCGGGAAGTACATTTTTGCTAAGTCTGCCAGAACATAAGGTTTGTCATTGAATACGATGGGGTCTTTCCACGCCGCCCGTAGGTTGGCATAATTATCCGTTACTTCTGTCAGGAAACCAAAGTGTTTGTCGATTGCCGTTTGCATTTTCAATTGAGCGCCTTGATAATCTCCAAAAAATCCGTTTACACCAGCCAGATCAAGCGGTCTGTCCTTTCCGATCCCCCAATCATGCAGGAACGCAGATATAAAAGCGAATGCTGGAATCACTGCGACATTGCCGGTAGCAACGGCTGCTGCCGATGCGATCCCAACAGCAATGTCAATAAAAATGTCTACTAAGAAATTCGTCCAGCTTGGATTCTGTATGGTTGATGATAAATCTTCCAATACGGTTAAATCGTACTTAAAATTCATATCGTAGAAGTCATTCATCAGTGCACGTATCCGGTTCAAATTGCCGGCGGCAATTTCGAGTTCGGCTTGGGTCAATGGTGGGTTGGCTACGCTTCCCTGGCCATCACGGCCGGGAATCAAACTCCAGACATCTTTATAACATCCGGTGAGCATTGGAGGCGCTAATGCAATACCTGTAGCAGCAATGACTGCATTACGCAACATTGTTCTTCGACTGAGTTGTCTGATTAAATCTTCCGGGTTTCTGGTAGGGTCTGTCATAAAAAAAATATTTAGATTGATGAAATAGGTTTTACAGCTGTTCTTTTAAAGCAGCATGGGATTGGCTTGATACCTGGCTGCGGACCTTTATTGAATAATGGGTTAGGGGATTAAATGAGCCTTTACCCAATCGATCATGTCTTGGATCTTAGCTTGTATTGCCGCCTCTTCTGCATCGAAAGCGTTGCCATTGAAGTATTTTGCAATTGTTCCCGAATTGTGCCCATGTTCCACGTCTATGGAATCCCGCCACCGCTCCGCATGAGTCTGCCACTCTTCCCTGTCAACTACGGTCGGCGAGTTTAACCAAACATTCCAGGAGAGCACGTTTCCAAGCTGTAAGAGGTGACCAGAAGCCAGGTTAAAAAAGTCCATTACAAGTTGGTTGAATTCATCGACGAGGCTACTGGTTGTCTTTACAATCGGCCCGATCTCCACATCGATATTTGCTACCGCCCAGGCTTCGGGGTGAAGGGCAAACGCAGGACTTTTAAAAAGCTTGGTTTGACCGCTCCGAAGCGGGAAGATAGGCTGGTCGGGTTTTCCCGGCAGATGGGTGGTGACCGTGATCGCATTGTTTTTGTTAGAGGGGAAGGGCAGGTTATTCGCGGTAAAAGCCTTTAAAAAATCCTGAATGGTTTGATGTTTCAGCCCGCTATTACTAAACCAGATCTTCCCTTCCACGGTCATATCGGCTGCAAGCTGCCTGGTATTCTCGTCAACCCAGCCTCTTTGCCCGGTAACGGTAACTTCTACATTCATACAGCCGTAAACATCAGAACAAGTACCCTGCTGCGGACATATAATGGAATAAATTCTGCCGGTATTCGTATAGCCCACCCTGGAAATGTCGGGGGCGAACATCTGGAAACACCTCCCGGGATCGGAGGTTCCCTTTTCGGTCTCCCAACTAAACTCGGGCCAGTTCGCCGCCTGCTGGCGATCGAGTGACTGGATGTTCTCCATATTTTTCAACATGGGTAATGATGAAAGGTCTGGATTCGGATAAGCAAACGCGGGGTTTGACTGGGCAAATCCCCCTATCCACTTGGTAGAATCAGGTGTCGATCCATTGCTATTAAGTACTTCCCAGATAGACTTGCCACAGCCCGTTAAAAGTGACGGCAGTAAAACAGCCCCCGCGGCAGTAATGGCTGAATTTCGTAATAACTTCCTTCGACTTATTTTCTGTATATCTTCCGGGTTTGCGGCGGGATCTGTCATAAAATGGATTGTTTAAATAAATGAAACGTAGGTTATTTTATTAAAAGGTGGGATCTCAGGTTCATCGGAAGACATTGTAAGTCGATAAGTTTTATACCCTCACTAATAGTGGTGCCAATAAGTATCAGGAATCAGTACCCTGGTCAGGGCCAACGGGTAACATCTCGTGTTAGCCAAGTTTTCTCGGGCGGGTTAACGCAATTTCCTCGTTATTCACAATTACTGCTAGACCAGTTATACATGGCTACATAAGAAGCAACCAAGCCTTGCGTTTTACAAAAGAACAGCAATACTACATGATACGTTTGTAGAATTAATTCGAATATCTTAGTTTACTATCGGTCATTGCTCGATATACTCACTATCCAGGTTGATCGGCTATGCGTGACCGGTAAAATAACAAGCCGGCAACTTTGTCTGATTATTGAACGGCTACAATCCGCTTTCTTAACAGCTACTAAATGCGCAAATCGCATGCTTTTTTAATGAACGAAGCATAGCCACACTCTAAATTTGATAAACACCGGTACTGCGGTGCGGAATTTAACTTTGTAGTATTAATTCGAATGGTTGATTTTTCGTGATGTGAGATTTCTTTCCACAGATGCGTAGTCTACGTTTGAAGTGGAAACTATGGTGACCTTCTTTTTTTTCCATCCCTTTTATTTATGCCTGGAAGTAAAGTGCCTTACGTTCCCGCGTCCGCTCAATGGGATATACCTTATAAAAATGAGATCACCATTGAACAGCTGCTGCAGCATGCCGCTGGTGTTAAAGATGTCGACAATGACGAGATAGAAGGCTATAATGGTATGACGTATACGGAAGCTATCATGAAGGCCGACCCCACACACCAGTTTACCACCACTGAAATGGTAACAGTGCTTACCGAAAAGAAACTGTATTACTTCGCGCCCGGTAAAGGCCAGCATTATAGTAACACGGGCTACTCTATACTGGCAGAAATTATCAAACGGGTTTATACAGAGAAAGCCGGCAGTCCGAAAACCTACGCAGATTACATGAATGATTACGTGATCGGGGATTATACTGCAGTGCCGCTGCGAAAAATCCATTTTCCTGTTTTGGCCTCAGATAATAGCCATGCCTGATCCGCATTTAAAAAGCACCATGCTTGAAAAAACCGGACCGACAACGTATGATAGGTATAATATTACGGCGCAAATAGAGGAAGGTAACGGCTACGGCACCATGGAAGATTTAAACAAATATATCCGTACGCTTATGAAGGGAGAGAACGCGCTAAAGCCTGCCACCATTAAATTGATGCAAAAAGACGTATCCTCTGCGGATCCCACGTATGGATTAGGCGTTTCGTACCTGAAGTATATTGGTTACGGTCATAGGGGTGCCAGGCTAGGCTCTTTGAATTTGATGTCATACGATCCCGATTACGATGTTTCTGTTGTAGTTATGATACCGTTATACGATTTGAGGTTTAGAAAAGCAACCTAAACGACTGGTTCATACAGAAAAAATTAAAGAGATTAAAGTTATAACTGCTGTACTTTCCAGACCCAGGTGTTCATATTTTACACCTTGATTATCAGTCATTTAGGAAGTGTTTGGTGAGTAGTTTGTGCAGTCGTCCCACTACTCACCATATACTCACCAAGATTTTGAGCATATTTGGCGGTTTTAAGTGGTTCACGAAACAAAAAACCCCACAAATACTAAGCTTTGTGAGGTTTTGAGAGAGTTTGAAGGACCGTTCTGTGATCCCGCTGGGACTCGGACCCAGGACCCATACATTAAAAGTGTATTGCTCTACCAACTGAGCTACGGAATCAACCTGTCCGCCTCAGCACAGTCGCCTGCCCTGATTTGGGAGTGCAAAAATAAGGATTAATAGTTTCGAACCAAATTTTAAACCACTTAATTTAAATATGAACAAATCCGTAACCCGTCGATTGTCAAACGGTTACAAATCAATCCTGCGAACGGGTTAACCAATCATGCCGCAAATCACTTACCTGTTCATTGCCAACAACGCGGCACCCAAGGCACAAACTCTTTTTTTAGAAGATCGATTCGTGTAGGTTTGCTGCCTAAACACTGCAACAAGCATGTCGTCTTTTTTTGAGAATAAAGTGGTGGCAGTCACCGGGGGTACGGACGGAATTGGCCGCGCATTGATCGACCTCCTTGTGTTCCTGGGCGCCCGCGTGGCCACCTGCGGCCGCAACCACGACAAATTGTACAACCTGCAGAAAGATTACGCCAACGTACTCCTCCACGCTGTGGTCTGCGACGTGAGCCAGGAAACAGACTGCAAAAAATTCATCGACTCTACCGTGGAAATTTTTGGTGGCATCGATATCCTTATCAACAACGCCGGTGTTTCCATGCGCGCCCTCGTTAAAGACGCGGATTCCGACGTGATCCGCAAGGTGATGGACGTAAACTTTTTCGGCTCCGTGTATTGCACCAAATTCGCTATGCCATCGATCATTGAAAGAAAGGGCACCATTGTCGGCGTATCGTCCATCGCCGGTTATCGCGGCCTGCCCGGCAGAAGTGGATACTCCGCCTCCAAGTTCGCGCTGCAGGGCTGGCTCGAGGCGCTGCGCACCGAACTCTTCGACGACGGTGTTAATGTCATGTGGGTCTGTCCAGGCTTTACCACCTCCAACATCCGCAACGCCGCCCTCGACGAAAAAGGGCTGGTACAGGGACAAAGTAAAATGGACGAGAACAAGATGATGACGGCCGCTGAATGTGCCCAACACATTCTAACAGCAATAGAAAAACACAAACGGACGTTACTACTTACGTTCACCGGACTGCGGACCATCTTCCTGAACCGGTTCTTCCCGTCATTTGCCGATAAAATGATCCATAAATTTTACTTCAAAGACGGCAAGCTCATCAAATAGCTGGCAGCCGCTCCGTTAAATGGCTGATCCGTGTTTTTCAAGCGGTCATTATAATATACTTTTGCCGAAGCGTTCACCAAAAAACTTTCCGTCTCTGTAGATGGCTTTATTAACCCTTACTTCCGACATCGGGCAACAAGACTACCTGGTAGGTGCAATCAAGGGGCAGCTGTTACAGATCAACCCGGCTTTTAGCATCATCGACATCACGCACCAGCTGGCACCATTCAATTACCCACAGTCTGCCTATGTTTGCCGCAATGCCATCCGCAACTTTCCCGAATTTACCTACCACATTGTACTGGTGAACCTATTTGAACAACGTCCCGACCAACTCCTGCTGGCGTTTCATAAAAACCAGTATATTCTTTGCGCCGACAACGGGCTGCTGACCATGATCCTGGAAGAGAAACCCGAACAGGTGATCGGCTTGGCACTCAACAAGACCAGTACTAAAAATACGCTGTACTGCGTGGAAGTATTCGGACGCGCCATCCAGGCCATCGGGCAGGGAAAGCCGATTCTTGAAATCGGAGCACCCGACACACCAATCATAGAAAAAAATCACCTGCGTGCCCTGCTTGGCGAAGACTGGATAGAAGGACAGATCATCTTTATCGACAACTTCGAGAACGTGATTGTCAACATCACGCGGGAAGAGTTCGAAGCACAACGCCGGGGGCGCAGCTTCCGCATCGTATTCAAACGCGACGAAATCATCGACAAGATCAGTGAAACCTATGCTGACGTAAACGAAGGCGAAAAACTCGCCCTGTTCAATTCCGGTGGCTATCTTGAAATCGCCATCAACAAGGGCAACGCCGCGGGCCTCTTCGGCCTGCACGGTTTTATGGAACAGTCGCAGAACAATTACCTTCAGAACAGGTTGTATTACCAGACGATTCGGATATACTTTGTATAGTATTACGACTTGTCATCTCGCAGGCAGTCGCTGCGGGGACTTACACTTTCGGCATTAATTATTTATTTTGTCATCTCGCAGGCAGCCGCAGCGGGGACTTACACTTTCGGCATTAATTATTTATTTTGTCATCTCGCAGGCAGCCGCAACGGGGACTTACACTTTCGGGTCTTTAAGCGGCCTGCCGGAGAGATCTCGGCCGGGCGGGGTGGTTGTATGTTCAACAGGCGTTTTGAGACATAAAGCGAACATGCTCGGCCGAGATCTCTCCGGCAGGCCGCGCAAAGACCCGAAACAACGCAAATCCCCGCTGCGGCTGCCTGCGAGATGACAAAATAAAAAAATGATTGCCTTCCGACTATCTCTCCTCCGACTCTCCCTCCCGACCATTTCGTCTCCCGACTCCCAACTCTCCCTATACCCTCCCCCGCCTCGTATCACCTAATCCTTTATATTTGCGAAGTTTTAAAAAACGACCAAAATATGAACTTTAAAAAAGTGAACAATATCACCGGATGGGCCGTCTGTGCCATCGCCTGCCTGGTATATATTCTGACCATGGAAGCCACTGCCAGCCTGTGGGACACTGGAGAATTTATCTCCAGCACCTTCAAAATGCAGGTGCCGCATCCGCCGGGCGCACCTTTATTCGTGATCCTGGGTCGCCTTTTTATCGTAATTTTTGGCGGAGACAACCCAGCCCGCGCGGTAAACCTCATGAGTGCACTCTGCAGCGGTTTCACTATTTTGTTTCTTTTTTGGACAATCACCCACTTCGCAAAAAAAATAATTGTTAAAAATTATGAGGTAATCACCGGCTCACAACTCTTTAGCATCATGAGCGCCGGTGTTGTCGGCGCACTGGCTTACACCTTTTCCGATTCATTCTGGTTTAGCGCCGTAGAAGGAGAAGTATATGCCATGTCTTCTTTATTTACCGCCCTCGTTTTCTGGGCTATCCTTAAATGGGAACATGCCGCCGACCAACCCGGCTCCGATAAATGGATCATCTTTATCTTTTTTATGATGGGCCTTTCCATCGGGGTCCACCTGTTGAACCTCCTGACCATCCCGGCCATCGTAATGGTCTACTATTTTAGAAGATTTAATACTACCCCATGGGGCACGTTCTGGGCATTCCTCATTGGTTGTGCCGTTACCGGTTTCGTACAGAAAGTGGTGATCCAATACACCGTGGAAGGCGCGGGCAAATTCGACATCTGGTTTGTAAATAACCTGGGCATGCCGTTCTTTACCGGCTTTGCCTTTTATTTTATCCTGCTGGGCGTACTGATCTATGTCGGCTTGAAACTGTTCAGCTCCCCTACCCGTAAATTTACGCCGATCACCGTTTGGCTCGCTGCGTTCCTGTTATTGCTCCTGTTCCCCTTTATCAGTACCGCCGGCGGTTTCCTCGGCCTGGCGGTTGGCCTGGCCATTATCATATACCTGATGACCAATGTATATAAAAAGATGGGACCGATCGTGCGGCTGGCACTCTGGAGCATTACGTTTATGCTCCTCGGCTATAGCACATACCTCACCACGATGATCCGTTCCAATGCGAACCCGGCCATCGACATGTATAATGTTGATAATCCAAATTCACTCGTCGGGTATCTCGGTCGCGACCAGTACGGCGATTTCCCGCTGATATACGGACAGGTATTTACCGCCCAGCCTTCGGAATACAAGGAGACGAATACAAAATATACCAAGGGTAAGACACGCTACGAAGAAGTAGGCAAAGATGTTACCCCGCAATACGCGGCCGACGACATGATGTTGTTTCCGCGGGTCTGGGACGCGAGCAACGACCAGGGCCACGCGGAATTTTACAAAGACTGGCTGTCGCTGGGTGATGAAAAACCAACGCAGAAAGACAATATCGAATTCTTCTTTACCTACCAGCTCAACTGGATGTACCTGCGTTATTTCATGTGGAATTTCGCCGGCAAACAGAACGATATCCAGGGCTTCGGTCCGGGCAACGTACGCGACGGAAACTGGATCAGTGGTATCCCGCCGCTGGACAACCTCCGACTCGGCGACCAGGCAAAAATGCCCGACAGCATTAAACACAATAAGGCCAATAACAAACTTTTTTTGTTACCGCTGATCCTCGGCATCATCGGTGCGGTCTATCAATACAACAAGAACCAAAAAGATTTTCTGGTAACCGCCCTGCTCTTTTTCTTTACCGGTTTCGCGATCGTGCTCTACCTCAATCAGGCGGGCAACCAGCCACGTGAACGTGACTATGCATACGTGGGTTCGTTCTACGCATTTACCATCTGGATCGGCCTCGGCGTATTGCAGGTGAAAGAATGGTTTAGCCGGAAAATGGCCGATAGCATGTCGGGCTACCTCGCCGCATTACTCTGCCTGACAGCAGTTCCTGTTATTATGGGCTTCCAGGAATGGGATGACCATGACCGCAGTAAGAAAGTTCTCGCACGTGACCTGGCTAAAGATTACCTCGAAAGCTGTGCACCAAACGCTATCCTCTTCACTTTCGGCGATAATGATACCTACCCGCTGTGGTATGCCCAGGAAGTGGAAGGCATCCGTCCCGATATCCGCGTGATCAACAATTCCTTGTTGGGCATCGACTGGTATGTCAACCAGCTTCGGTACAAAGTAAACCAGAGTGACGCCATCGACGTAATCCTGACGGCAGAACAGATCCAGGGCCGCAACCGCGATTACATCGTATACAACCCGAAGCCGGGTGTAAATCCGAATACTTATTATGATTTGTATGACGTGATGAAAAACGTCGTGGCCAGCGACGACCCGGCCATGAAGGTACCACTGCAAAGCGGCGAAAGTATCAATTACATTCCTACCAAAAAGTTCAAGGTCGATGTGGACATTCCTTTCGTGGAAAGCAACAAAACCATCGGCCCGGGCGATACGGCAGTCAGCCAGTTGCTGATCGACATCCCGGAAAAGAAGAACTACATCATGAAAAATGATTTGGCCATCCTGAATATCATCGCAGCCAATAAATGGAAACGCCCGATCTACTTCACCGCGCCATATACCGGTACTGAATTGGGATTCGCCCAGTACCTGCGTAAAGACGGATTGAGCTATCGCCTCGTGCCAGTTAAAAACAATTCCGGCATGAACACCGAATGGATGGTGGACAAGCTGATGAATAAATTTGGCTTTGGCGGTGCAAATAAAAAAGGTGTTTACTTCGACGAACAGAACCGTTTACACCTGAACACCATCCGCATGGCGTTTGCAGAAGCTGCTTCCAGCGCCGCCGATATAAACCGGAAAGACCAGGCACAGGCGCTGCTCGAAAAGGCCGACAAAAACATCCTCGACGAAAATCATCCGTATGCGATGGTGAGCAAAAACAACCAGCATAATTATTTCACGTTCAAGTTCCTGGAAGCGGCTTACAAGGCCGGCTCCACAGCACTGGCCGACAAGGTGTCCAAGGCCCTGCACAAAGATTTCTCGCAGCAGCTTTACTATTATAACAGTCTTTCCGAAGGCAAACAGGAGGCCATGCGCCAGGAGATACAGACCACCCAGCAACTCCAGCAAATGCTTGACATGATGGACTCGCAGTACAAGGGACAGGTGCCGCCGGTGCAGCAACCATTAAAGTAAGTTTATGGTTTATGGTTTGTAGTTTATAGTTGAAATATCATTTATTCTAATGCACAACGGGAGCGGACTTAAGTCTGGTCCCGTTGTGCATTATAAAACGGTATTAACTATAAACTACAAACCATAAACCACAAACTTTTTTTTTTGACATAAATCAAACGCGCCGCCGTTTGATTGTCATATTTTTATACAGTCAACATTACAGCTGTAATACTTATCCCACCCGCTGAAAACGATGCCTGAATCGCGTTTCCAGAAGCCGTCTCATCTACATCCATGTCCTGATTATTATTGCAGCATTGAACGGTTAACCGGTCACGTGGCATGCTGACGCCTTGCCCGATCTACTCCAAATTTCAGTTCACCTAAACTTCTTATTATGAAATTTCTATCCATAATCAGCCATCCCTATGCGCTGGTGACCAGTTTCTTTTTCATTATTGTGAGCGGGCAACAAGTGGACCAGGTATATGTCCGTTACCTTGTAGCGGGTTTACCAGGCGGCGCCTGGCATTCGCTGGCCGGACTTAGCGGGATCGGCCTGATCCTGTATAGCCATTTCCGCTACCGGGACCGGGATAAAACGTTGGACGAACATTTCACCAACCTGGTGGGGGTGATCATGCTGGTACTTTCCCTGTTCCTGTTCTTTTACGCAAATGCAGAAAGCTACCCGGCAGAAGCGTTTAACCAGGGGATATTCCTGACAACGATGCTGATTTTTTGTATTTTCGTGACTTGTTTTATTTTGATCCTGTAAACCGGGATGTAAACCCGACCCACCCGTTAAACCCCGCTGCGGCAGCCTGGTCTACAGGTGGATTGATCCCCGGCAAAATAATCACCACAATACCTTAACATTGGCAACGTTATTGAATAAATTCAGCATAATTTTTAGGAAATTTTAAATTTAATGAACTAGGCTATGAATCGATACCTGCTCTTTTTTCTCCTCTTACTCTTTAGCGGCGTCACTTTTATCTCTTGTTCCAAAGAACGCAGTTTTGAAACCGGCAGCAACCTCAAAGCGAAAGGCTCGCTGAAGAATGACCAGGGCAATTGTTACCCGCCATCTGTACATGGCAGCTACGTCGCCGGCGTGGCAGTCACTACCGCCTCGAAGGTAGACATCTCGGTAAATGTCACCGTTCCAGGCTCCTACTCCATCACTACCGATACCATCAATGGATTTATGTTTAAAGCTGCCGGCAGTTTCGCCACCACAGGTGTGCAAACCATCGAACTGCTCGCTTCTGGGAAACCGATTACTGCGCAAATGACCTCTTTTAATATAAGCTTCGACAGCACGAATTGTTCTTTCACCGTCGACGTAACCGACAGCAGCTCAGGTGGAAGCGCCGGCATCGGATATTTGTCAGATACCGCCTGGAGATTTAGCGAAAATACGCGGGGCTTCCACGGGTATATCGATACGGCGTATGTTTTAGACACCTCCTTCGCGGGCATACCCGTAAAAGTATTATTTATTCAGGGTGCCACAGCACTGAAGGGAGATTCTGTACTGTTGTTAAGTATGGTGATGCAAGGCAATGCCATTACGCCAGGCACCTATCCCTCCACAACTTCTGGCCTCTTCCAGTTCTTAGGATCTTATGACCTAACCAATATTGTGTATAGCGCCAAGCCCACCGATGCGGGAGTGGTCACCAATATAACCATTCAGTCCTATAATGCCACCACGCGCATTGTCAAAGGAATATTCGCGGGCAACGCCAAGAACAAATCAACCAGTACGGTCAATATTAGTAATGGGAAATTTGAAGCCAAAATAAACTAAAAGACCAGGCGTTAATATTTATTTGAATATTTCAGACAACTTCTGTCTCAGCGCTTCTCCGCGCAGGTTACGACCGATGATCACCCCGTTTGGATCAACCAGGTAATTTTGCGGAATGGATTCCACTTTATATTGCAACGCAACGGTACTATTAAGATCGAAGACTTGTGTCCAGGTAAGTCCGTCAGCTTTTATGGCCTGGATCCACGCGTCGCGGCTGCGATCCAGTGAAACACCCAGGATGGTGAAGTTTTTATCTTTATATGCATTGTAAGCATTCACCACGAATGGGTTTTCCTTCCGGCATGGTCCGCACCAGCTGGCCCAGAAATCGATCAGCACATATTTGCCTTTAAACGATGCCAGTGACACTGGTTTTCCTTCGGGATCATTTTGTGTGAAATTCATCGCCAGTGAACCAACCGCTCCAATCCGCATCGTTTTAAGTACGGAAGCCAGGTAGCGTCCGTAATAACCTTTTTTTACATCACTTCCCAGGCTGGCATATCGTTTATCGAGCTCCTGCACATCATTGGTAACCTGGGCAGTTGAAACCAGTAATAATGGCGTAACGGGAGAATTTTTTTTCGCCTCAAAAAACTTGTCGACCTGCACTTTGATATCTCTGACAAGTTTGTTGCTTTCATCGACCATTTCCTGGGTAACGCCCTTGGTTTTTGCAGTTTCTTCTAGTTGGCTAAGCTGCGTAAACAATGGATTAAAAATATGTTGGAACTCCTCAAAATCCTGCTGCACTTTCGAACCGGTTACGGCAAATTTTTCAGGGCCGGAAGCGTTGCCGCTAACCGTTATATTTGCATTTTCCAGGAATACAGTTGTCACCTTATTATTTCCGGCGAGGCCGATATTGTACAACCCGGGTTCTGAAACCTTGCCTTTTAACGAAAATTTGCCACCGGTAACCTGGCCTTTCACCAGGGTGTCGGTTGGGTTATGGCCATCAGTGAGAAAAATCGGGGTATGGTCCACAACGCCATCGAGGGTTCCATTGATTACAAAACCTGTTTGTTTAGCGTAGTTAACCTGTTGGGCCTGGTTTGTGAAAGGCAGCAACAATAAAAGCCAGCATATTCTCATAATAATTTATTTAAGCAGTGAGTGTCTGATCGTTAAATGATAAAAAGGCACCACCACAGGTATCCTACTGACTCACCTTGTGGCGGGATTTAAGGATATCTGTGACGTCCTGCAAATTATAGCCTTTTGCGTTAAGCAAAAGCAAATAATGGAACAACAGGTCGGCGCTTTCGTTAAGGAAAAGTGCTTTATCATCATCTTTTGCCTCGATCACCACTTCAATCGCTTCCTCCCCTACTTTTTGCGCAATCTTGTTCAGGCCTTTCTGGAACAGCCTCGCGATGTACGATTCTTCCGGTGGCGCTTGCTTGCGCTGCCTGATCACCGCTTCCAGGTGCTCCAGAAAATTGCCCGACTGGTTCGTCTCGCCCCAGCAAGTGTCTGCACCTGTATGACAAACAGGGCCGGTTGGCGTTGCTTTTACCAGCAGCGTATCGTTGTCGCAGTCTATGGCCATACTGTTAAAGAGGAGGAAGTTGCCACTTTCTTCTCCTTTTGTCCAGAGGCGGTTTTTGCTACGGCTGAAGAAAGTTACTTTTCCGCTGTTGCTGGTTTTATCAATGGCTTCCTGGTTCATAAACCCGAGCATGAGTACGCGCAGGGTTTTATCATCCTGTATAATGGCCGGCACCAGGCCGTCGGGGTATTTGCTGAAATTAATGGTCAAGGTGTTCAATTTATGTGATTTGTTGAGCCGATATTATTACTATTAAAGACGCATGGCAATGCCCTGTTTTTGCAGGTATTGCTTCAGCGAAGGGATGCTGATCTCCTTGAAATGAAAGATGCTGGCAGCCAGTGCCGCATCTGCCAAACCGGGTCCGAACACTTCCGTGAAATGCGCCATGGTACCGCCGCCACCCGATGCAATCACCGGCACCGGCAGGTTTTCTGCCAGCAGTCGCGTTATATCAACGGCGAAACCCTGTTTCGTACCATCATGGTTCATGCTCGTCAGCAGGATTTCACCGGCGCCGCGATCCACCGCTTCTTTCGCCCAGTTGTAGCAGGTGGTGTTTGTCTTCAACCTGCCGCCGTTGAGGTACACATACCATTCGCCGTCTGCTTCCTGCTTGGTATCGATGGCCAGCACTACGCACTGGCTGCCAAATTCGCGGCTGAGTTCATTAACCAGACCCCGGTTTTTATACGCGGAGGTGTTCACCGAAATTTTATCGGCACCGCGTTGCAACAGCACGCTCACGTCGTCCACGCTGCTGATGCCGCCGCCGACGGTAAAGGGGATATTGATGTGGTGCGCGATGCGGCTGACCAGTTCACTGAGTGTTTTCCTCTTTTCGATAGTGGCAGTGATGTCCAGGAACACCAGGTCATCGGCGCCCTGCGCTGCGTAAAAGGCACCCAGTTCTACCGGATCACCGGCATCGCGGATGTTTTCAAAATTGACGCCCTTGACGGTTCGGCCATCGCGGATGTCGAGACAGGGAATAATTCGTTTGGTTAACACTTGACGAGTTTGTGGTTTATGGTTTGTAGTTTATAGTTATTACCTATTAATCGTCCATAAAACTTTTCAACTGGGGCAGTGTGATCCGTCCTTCGTAGATGGCTTTGCCGATGATCACCCCCGCGCAACCGGCGTTTTGCAACTCATCGAGGTCCTTCATTTTGCTCACGCCACCGCTGGCCACGCAGCTGATCTGCGGAAACTTCGTTACGATATTTTTGTATAGATCAACGGCCGGCCCTTCCAGCAGTCCATCTTTACTGACATCGGTACAGAACACGTTGGTTACTTTTTTCTCCAGGTATTTCTGCAGGAAGTCATACAGCCAGATGGTAGTGGTTTCCGTCCATCCGCCAACGGTGATCTTCTCGTTTTTCACGTCGGCGCCGAGGAAGAAACGTTCGGCGCCATATGTCTCCAGCCATTCGATGAATGTTTTCTCATCCTTCACCGCCAGGCTGCCAATGGTTGCCAGTCTGGCGCCAGAGTTAAACACGATGCCGAGGTCATTCTCGGTTTTAATACCGCCGCCAAAATCGATGACCAGTTTTGTTTTGCC
>JBBSSY010000006.1:0-20773 GCA_038241595.1 Chitinophagales bacterium
CAGGACTTAAAACGGTTTGGCTGGGTTATCAAACACTTTGTAATGCTACCAGTATCTATGAGATTTTTACTAATGAACTTTTGGGTAACGAATAGCCTTTCAAGGAGGGGTGGTTTTGCGAAGCAAAAGCGGGGTGGTTAAGCGCGCGGCATTTACGTAGGTTTTTATAAAATGCAACCAGTCGATTATTTTTTAATACTGCAAATATAAAAATCCGCCTGCTGAAATCATGGCGCAGGGAACACCCGCTGCGGGTGGGCGGTGTCGCTGTTCATATGCTCTGGCAGCATAAAAACGTCTCCCTTTTTATTGGCGAAATAGAGGTGCGAAACAGAACGTTTTCGAGCATTTCCATCGGCCCAGAAAGCATAAAAGTCAGGGTGTGCATTTACCGGCCGGCGTGGGTAGGAGTGATTGAATGCGCTGTGCAAAGTCATGGCAGTACTTGTCCAATGCCCTCCTTTGTCTTTGCTCACCCACATCACCATTTCGCCACCGGTATTGAATTTTTGCGGACCGTCGGTGGTCGGCGCGATGATTCGCCAGGTACCGTCTTTCTCAACATACAATGAACCCATATCGTAATTATTATCGGAAACGGTTACCGGCAGAATTTCCCAGGAACCCTTGTTCCATCGGGCTGTGAACCAGGCACGCGGCCCCATCTCCGGCCCCACTTCAAAACCTTTACTGGTGATGTAAAGGATTACCGGGTTGCCACCGCTGTCAAAATCCACATCATTGATGTACACATTGAGACCTGCGGAAAAATAATCTTTTACCAGTGCGGCGTTGTTCACTTCTTTTAACGGCAGGGTGACCGTTTTACCGGCGGCGTTTTGCCAGCTTTTGCCGAAATCGGTCGTCTGCAAATAGTATACATTCGAGCGGTAATTTAATCCTGCCTCCTTGCCTTTGTAAGGATGAAAATTGAACGTCGTAACGATCTTTTTTCCGTACATCCCGCTTGTCTGGTAGTGCCCTTCCTGGATCGCCGCCAGGTCGTGCCACTCGCTCCAGCTGACACCGTCGCGGCTCGTCATGTAGCTGATTGTGCGGCGTGGCTTGCCCGGGAACCCTGGAATCACTTTGTGTTCGTAATGCGTAAACAGGTTGAAAAACCCCTGCGATGGCATGTACCAGCTTTGCAGGTAAGAAAAATTATTTAAAGGGAGCTGCGTTCCATTTTCCATCCTGGTGGCGGGGACCTCATCAAAATGCGAAATATCGTAGGGTTTTGTGCTTTTGTGAATGAACGAAGGCCGCTCGACACCATGCGAGGTAGAAAAAATCCAGATATAACCTTGCGCGTCAATATTCATCACCGGGTTGTCGTGCGCATCATCGGTTTTTTTATCTAACAAGATCGTGGGGCGGGGAACCGTACCCGTAGCGTGGTCAAAGTAAGAAACTTCATGAAGCAGCGATTTCGCTGCCGAATCAGTGCCACCATAACAAAAAAATGTTTTGTTAACCGCTGGTGCATACACAGAAAACGGGTAATGATTGGCCGGGTAGGTTCCCAGGCCGCCGCTGTATTTGAACACATATTCATCGTTCGAAGGCTGGTTGCTATACCAGATCCCTCGATAGCCATCATCTTTGCGGTTCATTGTACCAGGGTCATTTTGACCAGCCATGAACAGCCAAAGTAAAAAAGGGGCGGCGAGCATCTTTATCATAATGAACGTATCAGTGGATGGGCAAGGTTACATTAAAAACCACAATCCACAAACTTACTTTGCGTTCATATACAGGCACGAAAATGCCAGGTAATTCCATCAGCACTGCCTTAAAAAACAAAACAGGAACCGAGGTTCCTGCCGTTGTTCTGGGTATAAGGGTTAATGAGTTATAGGCTAAATCTGGCTAGTTGGCTGCTTGTTGTCGTTGTAAAATTAGCGTACTTCCCCGGGGTGCCACCTGACATTTGAACGTCGCGGAGCTGATTTTTATCAGGTCGTCGGAAGTATATCGCCTTAACATCATCTGTTCATGCCAACAGTACAATGGTTTTATTATTTCACTCGCTTAAGTTGTCGCTACATCCAAAAGCAATTTCGCCATGAATATGCGCAGCAAAGGTGACGGGGTTAGCCACACAATTGCTGAACGTATCCTCGGTAACGAGGCTAAAAAACTGCCATTAATATCCAAATAATTTTTTTATGACATCGGGGAGCCTTGCTTTGGCCATAAAATTCTTTTCGAGATCGGCATTGAAAGGAACGGGTGTGTCCAGGGAGGCACAACGCATCACGGGCGCATCGAGTAATTCAAAACAATGCTCGCTGATCCAGGCTGAAATTTCCCCGCCGATGCCGCCGGTCAGCGTGTCTTCATGCAATACCAGTACTTTCCCGGTATGTGCAACGCTTATGCGGATGGCTTCGTAATCGAGCGGCGAAAGCGTGCGAAGATCAAGAATGTAGATAGATAGAGCTTCATTTTCTGCGCAGTAGTCCAGCGCCCAGTGAACACCCATGCCATACGTGATGATGGTTATATCGTCCCCGGGTTGTACCACGCGGGCCTCCCCGATTTTTACCTCGTAAGGGGCGTCTGGAACGGAACTGCGGATGCTCCGATACAGTGCTTTGTGCTCAAAATATAAAACGGGATTGGGATCGTTGATCGCTGCAATAAGCAGCCCCTTGGCATCTTCGGGGGTTGAGGGGTATACCACCTTGAGTCCCGGGGTATGAACGAACCACGCTTCGTTGCTTTGGCTGTGGTAGGGGCCGGCCGCCACGCCACCACCGGTTGGCATGCGGATTACGACATCTGCCTGTTGGCCCCAGCGATAATGGATCTTTGCCAGGTTGTTGACAACCTGGTTGAAACCGGAGGTAATAAAGTCGGCGAACTGCATCTCCACCATTGATTTAAAACCTTCCAGACTCAGCCCCAGCGCCGCACCAAAAATGGCGCTTTCACACAAAGGCGTATTCCGCACGCGTTCCTTGCCAAAGGCGTCTATAAAACCTTCTGTAATTTTGAAGGCCCCGCCATATCCTGCGATGTCTTGTCCCATCAATACCAGGTTCGGGTGGGTTTCCATACTTTGGTAGAGGCCATCACGGATGGCATCCACAAAACGTTTCTCCCTGCTGGTTGCGGGCTCTGTTGCCTTATTTACATCCAACACACCATGCTCCATCCATTGCAGGTACTCATCTACGTTATTATCCGGTAACGATGCAACCGGTACCGCATACATATCATTTAATTCCGCAGCATAGTCAATGGGTGTATGGCTATTTTCCATCCCCGATTTGATTTCGGTATCTACGTATTCCCGAAGCTCTTTACGGATATTGTCAACCTCGGCTAGTGTGAGCACTTGCTCTGACACCAGGTATTCCTGGTATCTTAGTACCGGGTCCTTCTTTTCCCATTCTTCGAAAAGATGAGGCGGAACATATTTGATACCGCTGGCTTCCTCGTGCCCGCGCATCCGGAAAGTTTTACATTCTATCAAGTATGGTTTTTGTTCGCGAATGCAGTATTCGCGTACCCCGCGCACGGTGTCATATACCGTAAGTACATTGTTGCCATCGATGGTAACGCCTTCCATGCCGTAGCCACGGGCCTTCTCGGCGAGGTTGTTACAGCAGTACTGCTCGCTGGCTGGCGTACTCAGGCCATACCCGTTGTTTTCAATGATAAAAATAACCGGCAGGTTCCACACGGCGGCTGTATTTAATGCTTCGTGAAAATCTCCTTCGCTCGTGCCCCCGTCACCTGTAAACGCCAGGGACACTTTATTTTCTTTGCGTAGTTTATATGCCAGTGCCACGCCGACGGCGATAGCCAGTTGTGGACCAAGGTGAGAGATCATGCCGCAGATAAAATGGTCATGGCTACCGAAATGAAAACTTCTTTCCCGGCCCTTGCTAAAACCGTCTGTATTCCCCTGCCACTGTTGCGCTAATTTATTGAGTGGGATATTCCTGGATGTAAAAACGGAGAGATTTCGGTGCAATGGCATGATCCACTCGTCGGGGTGCAGGGCCAGCGTAGCGCCGGTCGAAATAGCTTCCTGGCCGATGCCGCTGAACCATTTACTGACCTTCCCCTGTCGCAGCAGCAACAGCATTTTTTCTTCAGTCAAACGCGGTAGTAAAAGGCTACGGTATATACCTGTCAGTTGTTCACTGGTAAGGTCTTTTTTATCGAAAAGCATGGTGTTACCGGTTTTACCTTAACGACAATACGTGATAATGCTGGCATCCGCCATTCCCTAATTCCTGCTTTTTGTTCCTGAGTGCAGCAAAGAGGTCAGTATCGAAAGCAGGAGACTAAACAGCAGCGCCCACCAGAATCCGTCGACCGAAAACCCGTCGATGAACTTTCCGGCGATGAGTATAATGAGTGCATTGATCACAAACAGGAAAAGCCCGAATGTAACCACGGTGATGGGCAGGGTAAGAATGACCAGCACCGGCTTGACGAGTACATTCAGGACAGCCAGTACCAATGCAAAAACGATCGAGGTCCAAAAACTGTCAATATGAATGCCGGATAATATATTCGCCAGCGCATATGCGACCGCGGCGGTGATAAGAAGGCGAATGATGAAATTCATGGGTAGTTGTTTATGTTACACGGAAGGGCCTTAAATTACGATTAATTCATAAAACTTTTCGGGCGCCAGGTATTTCTTCGCAAGTTCCTGCAATTCTTCTGCAGTTACATTTTTGATGGTCTGGATATAATTGTAAAAATAACTTTCATCCAGGTCATTGATGATGATGTTTTTCCACTTAGCCATCACATGAAATGGCCCGTCAAGTTCAGAAAGCAGGGTACCCATCATATGGTTACGTACCAGCAGCAATTCTTCTTCGTCTACCAGTTCTTCCCGAAGCTCCAGCATTTCTTTATATACTTCCTCCACGGTCGCTTCAGATACCTTGCGGCCTGCCTCGGTGCTAACTACCCACGCACTTTGCTGGGCATGATTTTGCAGGTAGCTGTGAATACCATAGGTGTATCCTTTGTCTTCCCGGATATTGCTCATCAGCCGTGAACCGAAGTAGCCACCGAATAGATTGTTCAATACCTGCGCCTTCGCAAAGTCAGGGTGTTTGCGGCCCGGGAAATAACTGGCCAGGCGAATAGCACCCTGTACACCTTCCGGGTCATTGATAATGCGGTATTTTTTTTCATCGAACGGTTGGAGCGGATGTTCTATTTTGGGCAAAGCTGTTTTGTTCAAAGGAAGGGCGCCAAAATAGCTGTTCATAATTGCGGCGATGCCCGAGGGCAATTTACCCGCGATGAAAATCGTGCACTTGCCATGCAAATAATACTGTTTGTAAAAAGCCTGCAGTTCTGCAGGCTCCAGGTTGTCAAAAGCCTCGAAACTGCTATACCGGCCATACGGATGTTTTGTACCAAAGAGGTATTCGTCAATCAGCCGATTGGCAATAAAATCACATTTTTTAAGGCTTACTTCAAGCCGTTGCTTGTTGGTTTGTTTATATGTCAGGAACTCCTCATCTGAAAAAACGGATTCAGTAAGGATCTCCTGCACAACCGGTAATAATTCCTGCAGGTGTTTAGCCAGGCAGTGTAAAGTTAGCGTGGCGGTTTCATGGTAGCAATGACGGTTCAGGTACGAGCCAAAATATTCAAAATGCTCGTTGAGGGTAAAGGCGTTCTTCTTACTGGTGCCGTTCTTCAGCAGGTTATTGGTGCTGGCTGCGAGCAGGTTTTTATCTTCATACCAGTTGCCGGCATTAAACACCCAGTCAAGCTGCAAAACTTCTTCTGATCCGGCGTCAATGGCAAATACTTCCACGCCGTTGTCTAAAACGAATTTCTGGTATGGTTCAAGCCGCAGGTCAAAATCTACGGCGTCTGTAATTTTTGGAGCGATTGTTCGGTTCATGATGTTTATTTTCCGGTCTGTTGGCCATCGGGCCATCCTCGTGTAACTGTTACGGTTATCAGGCGGATTGATTGCTGTAGTAATACAGGGTATTGCTGTTGTTTTCGTCGAAAATAATCTGTGATTCTCTCATGATGTCCTGTACCGTTACATCGTTGTATTTCTGCAATTCGGTATTCATCAGGCCGGCATCTCCCAGCAGTTCGTAGATGGCCAGGCTGTTTGCGCGGTTCATCACGCCCATATCTTCAAAGGCGATCATACTTTCCGTTTTGTTTTTCACCTTCTGCAATTCCTTCTGATCCACCAATTGCGTCTTCATCAGTTCCAGTTCCACTTCAATAGCCGCTTCGGCATCTTCCATCTTTACCCCTTTCACCAGTTTGCCTTCGATAGTAAGCAAACCCGCGTCGTTGGTACCGGAATGGGAACAATCGATATTGTTGAACAATTTTTTTTCTTTTACGAGTGATTGGTACAACCTGGATGAACCGCCACCGCTAAGTATCTCCGTGATCAGGTCAGCAACATAATATCGTTGGTCCATGCGCGGATAGATGTGCCAGCTTTTGTATAGTGCGTCAAGCGGCACATTGGCTTTTACGGTGAGCTTGCGCGCCTCTTGCTGAACCGGTTCTATCGGAAGGTTACGAACATACTTTTCACCTGGTTCAATCTCGCCAAACCATTTCTCTGCCATTTCAAGTACCTGCGACGTTTTCACATTTCCTGCAACGGTGAGAATGGCGTTTACCGGCCGGTAATGTTTGAAGAAAAAGTGCTTCACGTCTTCGATGCGGGCATTTTCTATATGACTGAGCTCTTTGCCAATCGTTTGCCAGCGGTAGGGGTGCGTCGTGTATGCCAGTTCACGCATTTTGAACCAGACATCTCCGTACGGTTTATTGATATAATGCTCCTTAAATTCTTCGCATACCACTTTGCGTTGCACATCCAGGCTTTTCTCGCTGAAGGCGAGTGATACCATGCGATCACTTTCCAGCCAGAATGCTGTTTCCAGGTTTTCAGCGGGGAGCTGGCAATAGTAATTGGTGAAGTCGTTCGTGGTGTATGCGTTATTTTCGCCGCCTGCCATCTGCAGCGGTTCATCGTATAAAGGAATGTTGACGCTACCGCCAAACATAAGGTGCTCGAATAGATGTGCAAAGCCAGTCTTGTCAGGATCTTCATCTTTTGCACCGACATCATATAAAAGATTTACGACGGCCATGGGTGTAGAAGCGTCTTCATGAACCAGCACCCGCAACCCGTTGTGCAGTATAAATTTCTCGTATTGTATCATCTGGTGAGCCTTTTTTGGTAAAGGGTTGCAATATAGGAAGAAGAAGGCTATCAGCTGTCAGCTATCAGCCATCAGCCAGGAACCGACGGAAAAATAACAAAAGGAACGCTAGAAATATAAAGGAAAAACAGCCTTTCTTCTTGGCTGATAGCTGACGGCTGATAGCTGATAGCCAACAGCGAAGCTGTCAAAGAATGCTCTTCACCCTCATCGTCAGCATCACCGGTACCCCGTCCCGCAACACGAGCACCTTCAGTTTGGCGCCGTAATTCTGGAGGATATTGCGGTAGGCCTGCACGCTTTTGCTGAAATTGTTATTGATCGCCATGATCACATCGTCTAGTTTGAAGCCCGCCAGTTCTGCGGGTGAATCTTTCATAATGTCGGTTACACGGATCTCTCCATCATAAAAGTAAAAACCGAGGCCGGTATATGCGTAATCGAATGGATCGCGGTAATGGGAGTTGGGAAGGAGGTGAATTTCACGCTTTTCATAATTGAGCGTTATGTTGAAGCGTCGTAACAGGTCATTGCCGATCAGTCCGCCGAGGTATGGGTAAGAGGTGACATTATACTCGTCGTCGAACACGTACGCCGGCACCTTGCGGAATCGATAGGGGCCGATGCGAAATTCTTTTACCGTCGTGATGCGCATCTGGGCTTTCCCGCCAAGGCCCTCCGCCTGTGTGTGCAGCATTTTTTTCTTTGCATTGAATTTTACGCTGTCCGCAGCAAAGTCCGCAGATAGCAGCAGGCAGAGACCGGCCCCGATGTCAAAGTAAAAACGGCCGTGTACTTCTTCAGACTGTTCCCTGATTCGCCCACCCTGGATCGGGATGCTGATCAGCAAGGGACGCAGTACGAAGCCGCCTTTTGGATACCTGGTGGTGCCTTTTGTGAACACCGAGATGCGGCTGCTGTCGTAATTGATTTTAACGATGTACCGGTTGAGGAAGCTGTAGCCGATGATGCCATCGATGTGTTCGCCATAAACGCTGCTGAGAATTTCATAGTCGTTGATGTGAAAATTCAAGCTGTCGACCTGCAACCCCGGCAGGTGCAACGTATTGTTATACGCGAACCGTACGTTCCGCACGCCCGCAATCCCGCGAATGGTTTTATCAGATTCCTGCGAGTTGATCTGCAGGCGCTCACAAGTTACGGAATCAAGCGATATGCCGCCGCTGCCGGTATCGAGGATGAAATTGAGCGAATCGTTAAAGTCGTTTACCCGGGCCTTGAGCACCACTACGCCTCCGCTGAACTGCTTGAATGAAATAACGCTTAGCAACCGGCTGGCCGGTGCAATAAACTCTTCCTGCGCAGACAGTCCTAAAAACATGCAACATGTTCCTAGCCATGTCAATAAAATTTTACAATCGTTGCGTCGCACGCTGCTGCCGTTGATTTAAACTCGAATGTCCTGCTTCAAAATGGCGATCTGTACTTCGGTTCCTGTTACAGCATCGATATTAAAAGTAATCTTTTAGCATCATTTTGCATAACCATATATCCGGGAGATGCAGCCTTCCGAAAGGGTAATCATCCCAAATGGGATTTTCACTAACCTGGACACTGCAACGATTTTTCCATCCAACATTCTCGGCGTAAGTTTGTTTCTTAGTAAACAGTCACTCCATGGAATCTGGCGATCTCTATCAAAAGGCCTTGAATTTTGAATTTCTCTCTATCGAAGAAGGTGTTTTTTTGTTTGAACATGCCCCGCTTACCGACCTGATGAATATAGCCGACGAGCTTCGGAAAAAACAGGTACCTCATGGTAAAGTAACCTGGATCATCGACCGCAACCTCAATACCACCAATGTTTGCATTGCTAACTGTAAATTCTGTAATTTTTACCGCGTGCCGGGTCACCCGGAATCATACATCACCGATATTGAAACTTATAAGAGGAAGATCGATGAAACCATCCGTTACGGCGGTGACCAACTGCTGTTGCAGGGTGGGCACCACCCGGCGCTCGGACTTGCGTTTTACGTCGATCTTTTCAGGCAACTTAAACAATTATACCCCAATATAAAACTTCACGCGCTCGGGCCCCCTGAAATTGCGCATATCACCAAACTGGAAAAATCCACGCATCGTGAAGTGCTCCAGGCGTTAAAAGACGCAGGCCACGATTCATTACCGGGTGCAGGTGCAGAGATCCTGAACGATCGGGTACGTCGCCTGGTCAGCAAGGGGAAGTGCGGTGCACAGGAATGGCTCGACGTTATGCACGAGGCCCATAACCTAGACATTACCACCAGCGCCACCATGATGTTCGGGCACGTAGAAACACTGTATGAACGATTTGAACACCTGGTGAAATTGCGGGAAGTACAGTCGCGTAAACCGGCGGCTGCCAAAGGTTTCCTGGCTTTTATTCCCTGGACATTCCAGGATGCAGATACCCTGCTTACACGCATCCGCGGCGTGCATAACCTGACAACTCCGGAAGAATATATTCGTATGATTGCGCTGAGCCGCATTATGCTGCCAAACGTAAAAAACATCCAGGCATCCTGGTTAACCGTTGGCAAGGAAGTGGCCCAGATGTGCCTTCATGCCGGTGCCAATGATTTCGGTTCCATTATGATTGAAGAAAATGTCGTCAGCGCGGCAGGTGCTCCGCACCGTTTTACGGCGAAGGGCATCCAGCAGGCCATCCGCGAAGCAGGCTTTGAACCGCAACTGCGTACACAGCAATACGAGTTCCGGGAAATGCCGGTGATGGAAGAACAATTAATCGATTATTAGTGGCTTGTTGGTTGTTATCTACTTCAAAATCTCGTAAGCGATCCAGCTGAACAGGTAGGCAAGACCGGTCATATAAATAAGCTGGAAAACAGGCATTTTCCAGGAGCGCGTTTCTCTCTTTACGATCGCCAGGGTACTCATACACTGCATCGCCAGCGCATAAAATATCATCAGCGATACCCCTGTAGCAAGCGTATACACTTTTGATCCGTCGCTCTTACGGGCCCCCTGCATCTTGTCGCGGAGCAACATACTGTCCTCATTGTCTGCATCGCCCACGCTGTATAAAGTCGCCATCGTGCCGACAAATACTTCACGCGCTGCGAACGACGTGATCAGCGCAATGCCAATCTTCCAGTCGTAACCCAAAGGGGTAATCAATGGCTGAATAGATTTCCCCAGAATACCGGCAAAAGAGTTCTCCAGCTGTGCCGCATTTTTTTCGTGGTCGAGTTCCCGGGCGTTCTGCGGCTGTTGCTGTTTGAGCGTTTCATATTGCGCGGCGACGCGGTCCATCCGGCCCGGCGGGCCATAACTACTCAGCGCCCAGAGAATAAGGCTGATGATCATAATAATCTTACCGGCATCCACAACAAAAATTTTCGCTTTTTCTACCATGGTAATCGCTACATTCTTCCACCGCGGTGCCCGATAGGTCGGTAACTCCAAAATGAAAAAACTTTTCTCCTTAATCTTGATAAACCACTTCATTATGTAGGACACCGCTAAGGCGAGAACCAGCCCGAGCAGGTATAATCCCATCATTACCAGGCCCTGCAGGCCGAAAATTCCCCATACTTTTTCTTTCGGGATCACCAGGGAGATCAGGATCGTATAAACCGGCAGGCGCGCCGAACAACTCATCAGCGGCGTGATCATGATCGTGAGCAGGCGTTCTTTTTTATTTTCAATACTCCGCGCACTCATGATGGCGGGAACTGCGCAGGCAAAACCGCTGATCATGGGCATCACGCTTTTGCCGTTTAAACCCACCTTTCGCATGAGCCTATCCGTCAAAAAACTGATACGCGCCATATAGCCGGTATCCTCCAGCAACGTGATCAGTCCGAAAAGGATCATGATCTGTGGAATAAAAACAAGAATACCACTTAGCCCGGCCAGCAGCCCGTTCAGCAGCAGGTCGCTCCACCAGGCGGTGGGTAAAAAATTGCCAAGGATACCGCCCGTTTTAGCAAATAGCCATTCGATGGCAGTCATCGGGTATTCCGCCAGCAGGAAGATGCTCTGGAACATTAAAAACAATACGGCTACCAGGATCAGGTATCCCCAAAAACGATGCAGCAGGATCTTGTCGAGACGCTCCGTAAACAATGTTTTTTGCAGCGGATCAGGCGTTGAAACCGTGAGCGACATAATCTGGCCAATTCGGGTATACCGCTGCATGATCTCCTCTGCCTGGGTACGGGTATGGTTGAATTTATTATCCCGTTCGATCTGTTCGATCGTTTCCTGTTGATCTTGCGGGAAGGAAAAGTGTTCGTGATTGATCAGGTAGTGGATGGCCATATAATCGCTAATCGCCGGGAAATGTTTTTTCACGTCGTTGATGGATCCCTGGGCCAATTGTTTGTTGGGAATAAAATCCAGCGCCGGCGTCTTGTAAGAATTATTTACCGTAAGGGCGATCGCTTTTTTAAGTTGCTGGATGCCTTTGTTTTTTCGCGGATTTACGGCCACTACCGGCACCTGTAGTTCCCGTTCCAGGCCCTCCACGTCGATGTCGATGCCCTTCTTTTTAGCGAGGTCCATCATGGTAAGCGCCACCACTACCGGAATTTTAAGATCGATGATCTGGGAGACAAAAAGCAGGTTTCGTTTCAGGTTACTCGCATCTGCCAGCAATACCAGCAGGTCGGCCTTTATCTCGTCCTGGTTAAGCAATACCCGGTACGTTACCCATTCATCCTCTCTTTTAGGGTAAAGGCTGTAGGTACCCGGCAGGTCAATGATCTTCGCCGAAAGGCCGTCACCGATATTGCCGTAACCTGTTTTTTTATCAACGGTAACGCCAGGGAAATTACCTACTTTCTGATTCAACCCGGTTAGTGCGTTAAAAAGCGAACTTTTCCCGGCATTGGGATTACCTACTAAAGCGATATGAAAACCGGAGCTTGTCAAAATGGACACAAAAGTAAACCCTTATAACAAAGAACATTTACGAAATCGGGAGCTTATTCGTTTTACCCTGGATTACCAGTTTGCCGTCCTGGTAAAAAGGCAGGATATTGGCGATGTCAGGCGTCAGGCAATACCTGACGTCTTTCTCCAGGCCATAGCCGGTTAAACGTATGTAATGGGTGGCATTATGATCTTTCAAAAAACCAAACAGATCGTCTTTGGCTTGCAGGTACAGGCTTTCGGCAATCTGCGAGGCATCGTCCTCGAGGATAAAATGTTCTTTTATGCGATTAATAACGGCACCGGCAAATAGGGTGTCTTCCAGGTTGATGCGGTCTTTCCAGGCGGAACATCCAAGTACCACGTTCTTTTTTTCGGCAACCAGGTAATTACAAACTGCGGATAAATTGGGAAACGAACCGGTAATAATTTCCGTGGCCCCTTTTTCAAGCGCCATGTAAAGCAGCTTGGTGCCATTAGTCGTTGTTAGTACCAGCGTTTTGCCGGTGATGAATGCAGCCGGGTATTCAAACGGGGAGTTGCCGTATTCAAGTCCTTCCGCGATCCGGCCGTCTCTTTCGCCAGCTGTGATACACGCTATTTGTTTGCCCCATGCTATGCACTTGGGTACACTGTCAACGGGAATGACGTAGTTAGCGCCATTATAAAGTGCCGTGGCTATGGTGGACGTGGCGCGGAGCACATCTATGATAACTACCACACATTTTCTCACATCATGCAGATGCAAAAGAGCTGGTGAAAGTGAAGTGCTGAGCGTCGGTCTTGAATTTTCCATAAATGGACGCAAAAGTAAGCCAAGTGGCCCAATTGAAGGCCTGCAAACTGTTGAAACCGTTAGCTGAATGGTACCTTGACAATTTTTGCTGCCAGCAGCCGGTCCCTGATTTTGATAAAAATGCTGTTGTCGGGGCGGGCGTACGCGCTGCTCACATATCCCATACCGATTCCTTTGCCCAGGGTAGGCGACTGGGTGCCGGATGTTACTTTGCCAATCAGCATGCCGCTGAAGTCTTTAATTTCATAATCGTGACGGGGAATGCCTTTTTCCTGCATTTCGAAGCCTACAAGTTTGCGCCTGGGGCCAGCCGCCTTTTGTGCCTCGAAGATGCTTTTCGAAGTAAAATCTTTATTGAATTTTGTGATCCACCCAAGCCCCGCTTCCAATGGCGATGTCGTGTCATCGATATCATTTCCATAGAGGCAGAACCCCATTTCGAGCCGGAGGGTGTCCCGTGCGCCGAGGCCGACCGGTTTGAGACCCTGCGATTGGCCCACTTCAAAGATCTTGTTCCAAATGGTATCGGCATCGCCATTTTTATCTTCAAAATAGATCTCCACCCCGCCGGCGCCGGTATAGCCAGTGGCGCTGATCAGCACATTTTTTACACCGGCGAAGGTGCCTTTTTCAAAATGGTAGTATTGCAGGTTCATGATATCCATATCGGTCAATGGCTGCAATATTTTAGTGGCATTCGGACCCTGGATCGCAAGTAAACAGGTTTTATCGGAAATATTATGCATCTCCGCCTTGTGGTAGTTCTGTTCGCTGATCCAACCCCAGTCGCGTTCTATGTTGCTGGAATTCACCACCAGCATATAAGTCTTATTTTCCTCTATGCAATACACCAGCAGGTCGTCAATAATGCCGCCATTATTGTTTGGCAGGCAACTATACTGCGCTTTGCCATTGGTTAGTTTGCCGGCATCGTTAGTGGTGACCCGCTGGATGAGTTCCAGCGCCTTATCTCCTTTTATAATAAATTCACCCATATGGCTGACATCGAAAATGCCTGCATTGTTTCTTACGGTTGCATGTTCGTCGTTGATGCCACTGTAACTGATTGGCATGTTATATCCGGCAAACTCCGCCATTTTAGCTCCCAAAGCCAGGTGTTTTTGCAGGAAAGGCGTATTTTTCATCTGTTGATTTTGTTCAAAAATACCAAAGAACGGTTTATAGTTTATAAACAAAAACCCCATGCTTTCGCCTGGGGCTTTTCCAACTTCAACCCGCCTGCAACCTTGCCGTTGACAAGGCGGCATGCAGCACTAGAAAACCGTTAACAATGTATACAATGCTTTAGGCGCATCTGACGATGACCCATGTTTATCGGTCACCTTCTTTATTTCCTGTCGCACACTTTTGGTATTTTCAACCGGTTTAGACGTGTCTTTCTGTATAATAATTACCGTATCCCGCTTGCGATTCGAGTCTTTATACCGGTAGCCGCCCTCGCTGTTGTCATTTTCATCCTGGTTGCCATTCGAACGGGTATCATCTTCAAATTCACGGTTGCGCTGTTTGCGACTGCGTTCATACTTTTTGCGTTCATTGTCCATTTCGTTTTTCATATCTTTTAGTCCGTCGCTTGTCATCAGGTATTCGCGGTTGCTGTTCCAGTAATAGGAGTTGTCCCATCTTTCATCCCAGCCGGAGTTCCAGCCATTTCTGCGATTTACATTGATGTTAAACCAGTTGTAGCTGTCCACATTCCGGTCAACCTCGATAATTTTCCCCAGCGGTGTTTCTACAATCACCATTACCTGCTGGTTCCTGAATTTGTCACGTTGTGTGATGGTGAAACCCTTTGGCAGGTATAAAACGCTGTCAGACTGGTTCACGGGGAAAACGATCTTGTTGGCGAGGTCTTCAGCCACCGCGGGTGTATTGCCGTTGCTGAATTTGACGGCATACACATGATATTGAGAATCAGCGCTTTTGATCAGTTTAACACGTACGGTATTCATCATGATGCTGTCTTCATTCTTACTGAAGAAAGGGAGGTCGCCTGAAAAGCCAAACCAGTCACTTCCATAGTATTTCACGTTGCCTTCGGTTACTTTAATCGCCAGCTTGCCATTGGAAGGTTGGTTGATGAGAACATTTTCTTTTACGCTTGTCTTGCTTCGGAAGTTTCGTGCGATGGAACCGGTTAAAAGCAGTGCACATACCAGCCCGATGATCCATAGGCTGCCAAAGGAGTAACCGAGGTAATGATTGGTTGAACGTACACCCATCACCCGGCGGATCAGCCAGGTAAGCAGGGCGATAATGGGTATTCCCAGGAAGAGGATGAGCGTTGTCCAGGCGAGGAAATTTTGCCAGAAACCGTTCAGGAGAAAGTCTTTAAAGGGAAACGCGCCGACGCCGCTGAATAACAACGCCACCAGGGCCGTTACCAGGGTAAAAATGATGACGCCGGCAATGAATAAAAAGAATGCCTTGAAGAGTAGGCCGATGGCATGTCCAAGCCCGGAGCGGGTTCTTCTCACAACGGGAGCCGTTTCAGAAGCCAAATGCTGGCGGCCTTTTTTAAGATCCTGGCCGATGGTTTCTGCACGGTCTTTCAGTTCGCCGCCAAACTTTTCAGCCCGGACCTTCAGGGTTTCAAATTCCTCTTTTACCGTTTTTTTTATCGATTCCAGATCTACTTTTTCGCCACGCATCTCTAATTTCTCAGTAGCAGTGGTCGCTTCGGGAAGCACGATCCAAAGGATTATGTACACGATTAGGAACGTACCACCAAAGCCCTTAAAAAAGAAATTGGGAACCGGGTCGAAGTTGATTCCGCCCACCCGGAAAATATTTGCCAGCACTCCTAAAATAAATGGTGCCAGGAAGAGTAGCCTCGGTATCAAGACATCGATGTTAAGATAAGCTGAGATGCCCCCGGCTATCCCCCCCAACATTCTTACTTCGGGATTGCGAAATAATCGCTTGCGCACATTGATGTTTAGTTGCGTGGCTGGCACAACGATCCAGAGCACCACGTACAACAGCAGACCAAACCCCATAAACATAAACAATACAAAAAGCAATCTCATTATCGTGGGGTCAATGCCGAAATAATGTCCCAGACCGGCAGAAACGCCACCCAAAATCTTATCATTTTCAGACCGGAACAAGCGGCGTGAAGTCGTTGATTCGGTACCGGCTTCTGCCTGGAACGCCTTGTGCTCGTCATCGGGAGCCGCTTTTGTAGCTGTTGTACCTGAAGACTGCGTGCCTTCGGCTTCTTCAAGGTCTGCCGGACGGCCGATGCTGGCGATTACGGTATTTACATCGTCGTCAGTGATGCAGGTCGTTGTTCTTTTCAGCCTGTCAGAAAACAGTTCAGCAATGCGGCTCTCGATGTCATTGATGATCTCGTCCCGGCTTTCCTCGTAAGCAAAATAGCCGCGGAGGCTTACTATATAATCTTGCAGGATATCATAAGCAGATTCCTCGATCGGAATAACCCTGCCCTGGAAGTTTATATTGATAATTTTTTTCATTGTAATCTATTTTTAAGATTGAAGTTTGGTTAGAGGGATGCGTCCGGTGGGGTGATGGAGTCTTTTTTATTGGCCAGGGTATTAACGGCATTGGCAAGTTCGTTCCAGGTAGATTCCAGTTCCTGGTAAAAGGCCTCTCCTTTTTCTGTTAGTAAAAAATATTTGCGTGGCGGGCCGGAATTGCTTTCCACCCACCGGTAATTAAGCATGGCGGCATTTTTAAGCCGGGTAAGCAGGGGGTACAGTGTTCCCTCGAGTATGTTCAGGTTGGAGGCCTTCATTTCTTCTACGATGTCACTGGGATAGGCTTCCCCGCGGCGGATTATGGAAAGAATGCAAAACTCCAGGATTCCTTTCCGCATCTGGCTCTGGGTATTTTCAATGTTCATAGGTGCTTTATTTATTGTTCCTGACCGTTTAAGCGCTTTCCGTTTTGCATTTCCGATCCGGGGTCAGGTCCATATTGTTAACTTGATCAACAAAAATAATAGATAATTTAGTACTATGCAACACAAAGTACCTTTTTTTTAAAGGTAATGCTTATAGAATAATAACCGGCTTAATATGGAATGCAAGACTGGTACGAGTTTTTGACGTTTTATGAGACCTCAATTAAAGCAAGTATTGTGATAAACGGAATGTAAGAAGGACAAATGGGCTCAAATAAGCCGCAGACCTGGAGAAAACGTAGATTGTGGCCGTTCATCCAGGGAGAACGTTGTTCCACGGTAAGTTGTTTGTTTGCGTCCCTTTTGACTGAGTCAAGGTGCTCGTGTTATTCGTGGAAGGAATTTCTGGCCCGCTCTTTTAGTTGTGGTGGTTATGACCAATAGTAATGGCTTGCCTGAAGGTGGTTACAGAAACGTTTTGCATTTTACAGACAAACGCTTGATAATCGTGGCCATGCCAATGTGTGATTTATGCAACTTATTTCAATAGTTTTGTAAGAAATCGAGGCGCTGCCGACCTACCTTTATGAACCCATAATTGCTCGAAGATAGCGATGCACGTGCAGGAGGAATGCACCGGGAGCGTAATACGTTTATTTATCAATTCTCAGTCAAAAACATAATTACATGAAAACAACCCATTCTATTTTTATTAAAGGCCTTTATGTGCTTACCGCTGTAGTACTTGTTTCACTCACTTTTGGTTCTTGTGCAAGAAAAATGTCGTTTGAAACATCCTCTGTCGTACCTGCAGCAGAAGGAACGGTAAAAATAAAAAAAGATAAAAACAACAATTACAAGATTGATCTCAATTTAAGGCGCCTGGCAAGTCCTGACAGACTGGATCCTTCCAAAAAATTTTATGTTGTGTGGATGACCACTGATAACAACGCAGCAAAAAATATTGGCCAAATTAAAACATCAAGCAGTTTTCTTTCAAATACCTTAAAAAGTTCCTTGGAAACGGTAAGTACAACCAACCCTACCGGATTTTTTATTAGCGCGGAAAATGATGAAAATGTTCAGTACCCCAGCGACCAGGTTGTATTGAAGACGCGTTAGGCACGCTTACACGTTGCTTAATGGCCAGTATTAATTGAAAACAACTGAGCAAAAGCGTTTATAACATAAGCATATGCAACAAAATATTAAAAGTATAATTGGCCATGGCATGAAAGCCATTGATGGCCATATAGGAACGGTGGATGAATTTTACTTCGAAGATACCACATGGGTAATACGATATATTATCCTGAAAACAGGCAATTGGTTTCTCTACCGTAAAGTGCTCATAGCGCCACAGGCAATCGTACAAGGTCATGCAGAGCCCGGAATATTTGCTGTAAATCTTAGCAAGGAACAAATAAGGACGAGCCCGGATATTGATACGGATAAACCCGTTTCCGAACAGCAGGATTTGCAATTATATGGTCACTATGCGTGGCAAAGGTATGGGGGCGGCGGCTTCTACGCCGGTGGCTCAGCAGCAGTAATGGATAATGATCCAATAATAGATGAAAAGATATTGACGGAAGCGGATCCGAACGATAAAAGAAGCGATGATGATCTCCATTTAAGGAGCACAAACATAATGATGGGATATCATATTCACGCGTCTGACGGAGATTTTGGTCATGTGAGTGATTTTGTATTCGACGATGCCAACTGGCGGGTTCTGTACCTGGTCGTTGATACCCATACCTGGTTTGATGGTAAAAAAGTGTTGATTGAAACTGGGATAGTAAAAGACATCCAATGGGAAAACACCAAAATTATTGTGAATATATCTACAGATGCGATTAAAAACTGCCCCGTGTTTGATGAATCGCAATTTACGCATTCGCTAAGTGCAAGTACGCCTTTGGAAGAATAGTCGGTAATGTTTCTGCAACGCGAAGCCGATATGCGCGCTTATAAATCGTCGCCCCTGAAAAACCAAAATCGAAACTGCAAAAGGAAAGGCAAAGCCTATTGGAGATTGGCGTCAACGGACCGAGAGACAAACAATTAAAATCCGGCATTTTAAACAAAAATGGAAAAGAAAACTACAAAGAAAGAAATATTGCATGAACTCTATATTGAGTTAGTCAAGTTGCAAAAGGAAGTAATTGCATCCGATTTAAAACTGCTCGTGATTCTGGAGGGAAGAGATGCAGCCGGGAAAGACGGAACGATAAAAAGGATTATAAAACATCTAAGTCCACGGGAAACCAAAGTGGTTGCATTGGGCAAACCAACTGATCGCCAGGAACGCGAATGGTATTTTCAGCGTTACACTGCTCACTTGCCTGTATCGGGTGAGTTTGTGATTTTCAACAGGAGCTGGTACAACCGGCTTGGGGTTGAAAAAGTAATGGGCTTTTGCACCCACAAGGAATACAAGTCATTTTTCAGCGAAGTAGAATCATTTGAGAACGGACTCATTGAAGCTGGTTTCATTATCCTTAAATATTACCTGGATATCAGCAAACAAAAACAGCAAAAAAGGTTAGACGATCGCAAAAAAGATCCGCTTAAGCAATGGAAAATTAGTCCGATAGATGAAGTAGCACAGAAGCACTGGAAAGATTATTCAGATGCCCGCGATGAAATGCTGTTGAAAACAAATTTTAACCATGCTCCCTGGTTTGTAGTAAACGCTGATAATAAGAAAACAACACGTATTGCGCTAATCACACACCTGCTTGGCAGGGTGAAATATCATCATAAAAATGAAAAACTGCTGTCCGTCAATTACGGATTGGTTGATCCCGCAACACCGGAGATCATAGCAAAAAAACTTTTTTAATGTTTCCAATAAGTATTTAGGGCATTATATTCTCCTAACATAATTAGAAACAATAAATATGTATAACGGTTATCATTCCTGGGGAATGAATTTTATTTGATGGATCATCTGGATGGGGTTGTTATGCTGGATTTTTTTACCCCTGAGGTATTCCTGGAGAAAGAAGAAGAAAGGCCGCTACGCTCGACATTTTTCAAAAAACGCTTTGCCTCCGGGGCAAATACCAAAAGAGCAATACCCGGAGAACAAAAAAATATTAGAAACGGTGTAGCAAAAAAATCATTCAATATTTTAAAATACAGCTTTATATAAATTAAAAAGTTATAATCATGGCAAACAAAATAGTAGTACAAAAAAAAGGTGTAGATAAAGTCAAATCTGGTGTAAACGCAATTGACAAAAAAGATACGAAAAATACCCTGCCTGAAAAGAGCGCAGAAAAAAAGCAAAAGAAGCCGGTGAAAAAATCGTCGGCTTTGCTAGCAGCTTCCAAAGGGCGCAGTACAATTGATGCAGTGGATGCTCATTCTTCAAAAGATGTAAGAGGTTCCAGTGGCCTGGCAAATACAGGAACTATTATCAATTACGACTAATCATTGCCAAAGGACTGGTCTGCAGTTTTTTAAAAATAACGATTTCTGATTACATCTGATGGCTTTTGTGATTATTATTAGCATGATGTTGATGTAACCATTGAAGCGGTTGGTATACCCGTAGCTTTCAATATCTGCCTAAAGATCCTTAACGCTGGCGGCAGGTTGTGAACAGCGGTGTGCATGGCAAACCAGCTGACCTGTAAACGTCACATCTACGGATAAAATTTCACGAGTTACTATGGATTGGTGAATATGAACACCCCCGTATGCTGCTGGCAACAGCATCATCGGGCAAGCTGGAACCTGATTAATAATCACGCATCTTTTTAACCAAATGAGATGCTGAAAGCTTACCAGGTGTTTATGAGTGCGGACGAAAAAATGCACTCAAATTTAGTCATACATCAATAGATACATCCTTGTTTTTTCCGGTGTGTAATAAAGTATAAACTGCACATTTCCCGTTGGCAAAGTTTTTGGAAATGATCGTTACCGGCATTAACGAACAAATTAAGGGAGTTGGTTTAAGCAAACCGGAACAATACA